>JANOQL010000060.1:0-4860 GCA_031414835.1 Sphingomonadales bacterium
ACAGCTTATGGCTTGCCGCTATAAAGGAACGAAGCGCACCTTTAGCCCGTCCTTTGGCTTCGGTATCGGCCAAGGCTGCCATTCGGGCGCATAATCATCGCCAATCTCGACACGCACCGACGTCAGCAGATGGTGGATGAACAGCTTCATCTGCATATAAGCAAAGTGCAAGCCAAGACACATATGCGCGCCGCCGCCGAACGGCACCCACGCATATTTGTGCCGCCCCGCACTGGCTTCTGGCGTGAAGCGCATCGGGTCGAAGGTTTCAGGATCGGGCCAGTGTTCGGGCATCCGGTGGGTGAAGCCGGGGCTGATCCCCACATACGTCCCCGCCTTGAACTGATACCCGCCGAAACTGAAATCCTTGACCGCGCGGCGCGGGAAACTGGGGACAGGCGGCACCATCCGCAGCGATTCCTTGAACGCATATTCGGTCAGCGTCAGTTCGTTCAATTTCTCATAGGGCAGCATATCGCCATTGACGCCCAGCCCTGCCATTTCGACGCGCAGCTTTTCCTGCCATTCAGGATGCCGCCCGAGCATCATGATGAGCGATGTTGCCGAAGAGGTGATCGTGTCATGCGCCGCCATCATCAGGAAATTCATGTGATCGATGATCACATCGTCAGCCAGCGGCTTGCCATCATCGCCAGTTGCCCGGCAAATCTGGCTGAACATATCCTGCGCGTCGCCGGTGCGGCGCTTGGGGATTTCGCGCCCGAAAAACTCGATCAGATATTTGCGCCCTGCAACGCCCTTGCCCATCCGGGTGCCGGGGATCGGCACGCGGACGATGCCGACCGATGCCTTGACCATATCGACGAACGCCTGATTGATCTTCTCCGCCTCCGGCCCCCAAGGAAGCCCGAGGAATGACACCGCCGCCAGATCGAGCGTCAGCTGCTTAATCGCAGGGTAAAAGGCGAAGCTCTTGCCCTGCCATTCGGCCATCCGCGCAGCAATGCCGTCATTCAGCGCATCATTATAAAGACGCATCGGTTCGGGTTTGAAAGCAACCGAAAGCGTTTTGCGATCCGCGCGGTGATGATCGAAATCGAGCAGCATCAGCCCGCGTGGGAACAGCAAGTTGAGCACCGGGCCCCAGCCCTGCTCGCTTGAAAACACCTTGTCGCGATCGAACATCACCAGCTCGTTCGCCTCCGGCCCGAGCAGCGCAACATTGCGCCCGCCAAAGCTGTGGTTGCGATAGATCGGCCCATATTTGTCATACATCCGCCGCTGGAACGCGGGCAGGTTGCGCAGCTGTTCGAACGAGTTGCCGATAATCGGCCAGCCATCGTCTCCCGGCAGCGCATCTGTAGCGGTATCAGGCAACACGGGAAGCCAGTGCGGATTGGCTTTGTGGGTATGCGCGTAGGCCATTGAAATCACACCTGCTTCGTGTTGCTGACACTGGTGTGAATAGAGGCGTGTCGCCCCGCGATCAAGCGCCTTACGCGAATGCGAGCGAACGGGTGCCCACAGCCATTGCCAGCCGCATTGGCCCAACCGGATTGACAAACGATCCCGCGATATGGCCATCGGCAGCCGCAGTCACCCGCGCCAGCATTGCCCCTGCGCCGGGAAGCCGGAGCCGGACCAGTGCACCGATGGGATAATCATCGGTGCTATCAGCGGAGAAACCCTGCTCGGACAACGACCTGATCACTACGTTGCGACCGTGATAGGCCGCCGCTGGAGAATGGGGGACGAAGTGTCTGGGACCGGAGCCCGAGGGCTCTCCGCCACAATTTTGCATAGCCAGCCGTGCCGCGATTTGCATAAGTATTGACCCGCTCCCCCGGTTGACCCGGGACTGTGATTTATCGGCCATGACATGACCGATTCGCCACGCTTGCCAACTATCCAGAAAGGTTGAACATTCGGTTATCACGAGTCAAGTTATCCACAATCGGCCCAACGCGGCGCAGCAATTGCTGATCGCTGCCAAGATCGCTATCTGCGAATCCAAGGCAAATTCAGGAGTCGTCCATGGCATGGGGAAATAAATCGTCTGACGGACCTGCACCACGCAGCGGAAGCGGCACGTTGTCTTTCATCGGCAGCGAAGTGACGATCCGCGGCAATCTGACCGGGAATGGCGACATCCACCTTGACGGCACGGTCGAGGGAGACCTTGCGTGCAATTCGCTGATCCTCGGATCGGGCGGGCGCATTCGCGGCAATATCAGCGCCGAAAAGGCAACGCTCGGCGGATCTGTCGAAGGCACGGTCGATGCCCGGTCGCTTACCGTGGAGAAATCTGCGCGCATCCAAGGCGATCTGGCGTATGAAGCCGTAACGATTGAAACCGGCGCGCAGGTCGATGGGCGATTGACGCAGCGTGGCGGCGACATGGGTCTCAAGCTGGTGGCTGGCGGGGACTGACATGGCTGCCGTTATGGACCGTGTTAAGGCGCTTTCGCTGGCTGATGCCGCGACCGATCCCGATCGATTCGCAGCCGCTATCGGGGATTCGTTCGAATCGTTCGGATTTGCCGTCATTACCGATCACGGCATCGATCCCGCACTGATCGCAGCCGGCTGGGCAAAAACGCGCGAATTTTTCGCGCTGCCTGTCGCGACAAAGCTCGCTTACGATGCCAAAGCCAATTCGGGACAGCGCGGCTACACCGCGTTCGGCGTCGAAATTGCCAAGGACGCCGACAGGCACGACCTCAAGGAATTCTGGCATGTCGGGCGCGATCTTCCGACAGGGCACCGGTTCCGCGACCATATGCCCGACAATATCTGGCCCGATGAAGTTCCAGGGTTTGAGCCAGCATTGTCATCGCTCTACGCCGCGTTCGATACAGCAGGCGCGGAGATCCTGTCGGCAATCGCGCGCCATCTTGGTCTGGCACCCGACTGGTTTGCGCCGGCAATCGAAAATGGCAATTCGATCCTCCGGCTGCTCCACTACCCGCCGATCCCAGAGGACGCCGACGGCATCCGTGCTGGCGCGCATGAAGATATCAACGCGATCACGTTGCTGCTCGGCGCCGAGGAAGCCGGTCTGCAACTCCTGACGCACGATGGAGACTGGCTGCCGGTCGATGTGCCTGAAGGTGCGATGGTGGTGAATATCGGCGATATGCTCCAGCGGCTGACCAACAACCGCTTGCCATCGACAACGCATCGCGTGATCAATCCTCCGCGTGAGCGTCGCCATTTGCCGCGCTATTCGATGCCGTTCTTCCTCCACTTCGCGAGCGATTTCGAAATCAGGACGCTGCCGCAGTGCGTCGATGCCGCGCACCCGGATCGCTATCCAGAACCGATCACGGCGGACGATTATCTCCAGCAGCGGCTCGTTGAGATCGGGTTGAAGGCTTAGGGCGGCGGGCCAGTCGGAACGATGACATCCGCTCATGTCGAGCGAAGTCGAGACACTGGGATGCGCCCGAGCTTATCTCGACTTCGCTCGATATGAACGGTTTGGATTTCAAATCCTAAATCTTCGGCGGCACTGGCACATCTTCACTCGGCAAGGCGACAGCCCCCTTCCGGACCACAGTTTCGGGCAGGCTGAACCAGATCAGGGCCGCGCCCAGAAACGCGACCGAGGCCATGCTCATCACTGGCGCACGGCCGAAATTCTCGGCCATCGGCGCAGTGATCAGTGGTGCCATCATCGAAATCACCCGACCCCAGTTGAAGATCGACGCTGCGGTCGATCGCAGATGCGGCGGGTAGAGCTCTGACAGCCACGGCCCCCAGATCGCGCTGCATGACAGGACGATGCCGTAGGCAAAGCCTGTCAGTTCGAGCATCGTCACCTGCATCGGGACGAACAGATAGACAGGGATCAGCGCCGCTGCCGCAACAAAGCCCCATGCCGCCGACCGCCGCCCGAACCTGTCGCTGACAAACCCCCATATCAGGCCGCCAATCGCCGCGCCGATAAACTGCCAGCCCAGCACATCGCCCACCACAGTATCGGGAATGGCGCGATCTTCCTTGAGGTATGTAGTCGCCCAGCCGGTAAACGCCTGATACGCAAAGAAATTAAGCCCGGTCATCGTCGCGAGCAGGATCGTCTGTCGCGCGACGCCGGGCTTGAACAGTTCGGCAATCGGCAGCGCAGCTTTTGCGGTCGTCTGCCCATCGGCAATCCCGTCCATCGGGATCAGCTTGCGGTCATCGGGAATGACGAAAAACGCAAGCAGCGCCAGAACAACCGGCACCGCGCCTGCATATAACAACGTCTGCCAGTCATAGCCTGCCCGGAACGCAGCTGCCGACAAAAATCCCAGCGCCGCAACCGCCAGATTATATGTGCCCAGCACGAACCCTGCGATCACCCCGCGCACATCGCGTGCGAACAGCCCCGAATAAATCCCGACCGCAATCGGGAACATCGACCCCATGAAAAAGCCGAGATAGAGCCTCTGGAAAATCAGCCCGGTGTAATCGGTGACCAGCAATGCCGCGAGCAGCCCGCTGCCGTAGCCGAACATCGAAATGACCAGCGCGTTGCGCCGCCCGATCTTGTCCGCGACCTGCCCCATCACCACCGCGCCAACGATCGCACCTGCCGATTGCAGCGTGTAACTCGACCCCGCCTGCAGATCGGTCAGGTTGAGGCTCGCCTTAATGTAGGGCCGCAAGATATCGACGGTGTTCCACGACCAGGCATAAAAGAAATAAGCGACCAGCAAGAACGCCAATGCGGCAAATCGTCGCGCCGCGCTCAATTCGCGCGCATCGAGCATCGCGGCGGTCAAGCCGACACCGCCCGCATTTCGGCAGGCGCGATCGTTGGCGCGGTGGTGATGGGGCAGGTCGCGGACAAGATCGGGCGGCGCAACGCGCTGGTCATTTCGATGTTCGGCTACGGCAGCGGGCTGCTCGCGG
>JANOQL010000061.1:0-6054 GCA_031414835.1 Sphingomonadales bacterium
CGTGGGCGCTTGGGTGCTTTTGCCATTACAGCATATCCACTTCGCCCGGTTCCATGCCCAAATCTGAAATGGTCTGTTTGCTTAGGGGGTATACGTTCCCGATCTTGTCGCCATCATGCAACAAGCCTTCCCGTTCACGAACTAGATCAATCGCGTCCGACTTTTCGGTAAACGACGCGGCATAAAGGCACAACATCGGCTCACCCCCACCGAGGCGTTCCGTCCAAACACTAACGGCCCAACCACCGATATCACTGGTATTGAATTTCGTTGCCATCTTGCGACCGTATCATCGAAGCGGGTGTCTTTCACCCCTGTATTTCAAACTGACCCACTACCCAACATCAGGACAGGGTTGATCGACTATACCCGCCTCGAACGGTTGATCGAATATGCGGCCGTTCGGCCCAATGGCGAAGTGCTGCTGATGGGCGAAGAGTTTGTGACGCCGATCGACAAGGCGCGGTTCGCTGGCAAGCAGGTCAAGCGTCGCACCACCGAAATCTGGACGCCGGTCGATGGCGGCTGGAAACTCTCGGTGCGGCAGGCTACGGTGTATCAGGCTGAGTAAGCCCCCGCGGCTGACTGCGCGGGTGCCCGCGTCACCAGCGACACCACCACAATCGCCGCCATCGCCGCTGCGAACCCCGGCACGATCTCGTAGAGCCAGCCGCTCCACCCCGCCACGATCCAGCCGATCACGACTGCCGCGCCGGTCGTCATCCCGGCCAGCGCGCCTGCCAGCGTCATCCTTTGCCATGTCAGTGCGAGCAGGATCACCGGGCCGAATGCCGCGCCAAAGCCTGCCCAGGCGTTCGAGACGAGGCCCAGCACGCTGCCTTGCGGGTTCTGCGCGAGCAGCATCGCGATGCCCGCGACCGCGACCACTGACAGCCGCCCGACCGTTACCACCTCGGCCTCGCCGGCGTCACGCTTGACGAACAGGCGGTAGACATCCTCGGTCAGCGACGATCCAGTGACGAGCAGTTGCGCCGAAATCGTGCTCATAATCGCAGCAAGGATCGCCGAGAGCAGCAGACCGAAGAACAACGGGTGCAGAACGATCTGCCCCAGCACGATCAGCACCGTTTCGGGATCGGCGATGCTTATGCCACGCTCCGACAGGAACGCCTTGCCAACCATCCCGACCGCGCACGCGCCGATCAGCGATACCGCCATCCAGCTGAGGCCAATCGCCCGCGCCCGAGGAATATCGGCGACGCTGCGGATCGCCATGAAGCGGACGATGATGTGCGGCTGCCCGAAATAGCCAAGGCCCCATGACATCGTCGAAACGATGCCCAGCGCAGTGGTGCCCGCGACGAAACTCGTCAGGCTCGGATCGATCGCCTCAAGGATTGTCCACGGCGAAGCGTCGCTGCCCAGCCCATTCCACGCGACCAGCGGCACGATGATCAGCGCGAACATCATGATGATGCCCTGCACCACATCGGTGAGGCTGACCGCGAGGAACCCGCCGAGCACGACATAGGCGACGACAACGCTCACGGTGATCCACAGCCCGGTCTGGTAGGACGCGCCGAACGCGGTTTCGAACAGCTTGCCGCCTGCCACCAGCCCCGAGGCGCTGTAAACCGCGAAGAACACGATGATGACCACGCTCGCCAGCAGCCGCAGGATGTGGCGCTGGTCGTTGAACCGGTTGCCGAGATATTCGGGGATGGTCAGCGCATTGCCCATGCGCTCGGTCTGTTCGCGCAAGCGCGGCGCGACGATCACCCAGTTCGCCCACGCGCCGAGGAACAAACCCGTAGCGATCCAGCTTTGCGAGAGGCCTGAGACGAACAACGCGCCGGGCAAGCCCAGCATCAGCCACCCCGACATATCCGACGCACCCGCCGCAAGCGCCGTCACCCCGGGGCCAAGCTGGCGACCGCTGAGGAGATATTCGGCGCTGTCGCTCGTTGATTTCCGGCTCGCGTAAACCCCGATGGCGATCATCAGGGCAAGGTAACCGCCCACGGCGGCAAGCGTCATGCTGTTCATGCCGCATGGGTAAGGCGGGGCGGCGCAACGTCAATGGTGGCGATGTGTCTCTATCGCATGAGGCCCAAAGCTACAGCCGCGATCAATGCCTGCACGACGGCAAACCTGCGCAGCCATGACGAAAATGGTTCCTTGCGCGTCTTGTGACGAAACACCGAGCGGCCAAGCCATGCGCCCGCAATGCCGCCGCACACCGAAAATCCCAGAAGCGTCGATTCGGGTATCCGCCGCGTTCCCGCCTCGGCGCGCAGTTTGTCGAAGCCGAACAGCATGAAGGTCACGCCATTGACGACAAGCAGGGCAAACAGAATGAAAGGCAGGCTGACAAATGTCATCGCCGCAGACTGCGCACCGAAGGGTAAACAAGTCTTGACGGTCGGGCCAAGGATCGCCCAACACGCGCGTGAAACTGCGATGAAAGGCTCGGCTTATGGCCCATGAACAACGCATCGTGACGTGCACCGGGCCGGGCGATCCGCGCGCGCTGCACAATATCTCGCCCCGTCCGCGGCACGGCGATCTCGATGTGCAATGCCCCATCTGCACAGGTTACGGCCAGTGGAACGCGCAGATCGATCTTGCCAGCCAGCGCTGCATCCGCACCGTCTGCGCCAAATGCGACGGGCGCGGCTGGATCGAAACTGGTGAAGATATGGTGCCGTCGCACGACATCGAACTGTCCGAACAGGGCTATCCGCGATGGACCACCCGGCTCGATCCTTCGGACGATGTTGAGCCGAATTGAACACCGACTTGGCGCCGTTGGCTCTGGCGCTAGGTGATGCGTGGCATTATTTGGGGAAGCGGGGGTGCCAAGGAGACCGACATGAGCTTCAAACATCTCGCCATTGCAGCAGCAATTGCTGCTGTCACCACGCCTGCCACAGCGCATCATGGCTGGAGCAGTTATGATGCGACCAAGGAACTGCGGATCAGCGGCACCTTGAGCAATCTCAGCTGGGGCAATCCGCACGGGGCGGCCAAAACGCGGTATCAGGGCAAGACATGGGACGTCATTCTGGCGCCGGTTTCGCGGATGGAGGCTCGCGGGCTGACGCGTGACATGGTCGGGCCGAAAAGCCAGGTCACGCTCGTCGGCTATCCACGCGCCGATGGCACCGCCGAAATGCGGATCGAATGCGTGATCGTGGGCGATAAGACGGTCGAACTGCGCTGACGGGCATGATCGCAAACGCCGCGTTGGCGCTTGAGGCGTCGGCAACAGGTGTGTTCATGCGCGAATCGGCTTGGGCGTATCCGATTGCCAACATTGCGCATCTGTTCGGACTTGCGATGCTTGCTGGCGGAATCATGGTCGTCGATGTGCGAATCATCGGCGTATGGCGCGCGCTTCCGCTTGCGGGACTATCGGCAGCGCTGACGCCGATTGCGGTCATCGGTCTGGCGCTGTTTGCAGTGAGCGGGTTTTCGATGTTTGCAAGCGATGCGGCAACGCTTGTCGGATCGTGGGTGTTCTTGACGAAACTTGGCGTTGTTTCCGCCGGGCTCGTCAATGCCTTTGCGTTTCGCAGGATGGCGCGCGGACGATTGACCGAATGGGAAATGAAGGCACCCGCCACAGCCCGGATTTTGGCGATGCTGTCGCTTGCGCTCTGGGCGACCGCCATCGGGCTGGGGAGGTTGATCGCCTATCTTTGATTGCTGGCGAAAGCGGTCTCAGCCCCTTCCCCTCACTCCCCCCCGCTGCTAAGCCCTCGCCCATACCCCCGAACGAGCAGGTCGCGCCGGGCCGGGGGAGGCTTTTTGGGCCGTGACAGTTGCGATCCGTCCCTCAGTTGGCGTTCGCTTCGCCGCCGCCGCATTTTGAGGGGACTGCACATGACATCGACCGGACACGACACACTCGGCACCCGTGACACTCTGACTGTCGGGGGGAAATCCTATGCCTATTATTCGATCGCCAAGGCGGCGAAGACCGTGGGTGATGTGTCGCGATTGCCGTTTTCGATGAAGGTGTTGCTCGAAAATCTGCTGCGTTTCGAAGATGGCGGGTTCACTGTTTCGACAGGCGATGTCCAGTCGCTCGCCGATTGGCAGAAGAACCCCCACGCGCCTGACAAGGAAATCCAGTATCGCCCCGCGCGCGTGCTGCTTCAGGATTTTACCGGCGTGCCGTGCGTCGTCGATCTCGCGGCAATGCGCGATGCGATTGCCAAGCTGGGCGGCGATACGTCGAAGATCAATCCGCTGGTGCCTGTTCACCTCGTCATTGATCACAGCGTGATGGTCGATGAATTCGGCCACCCCAAGGCATTCGAGCAGAATGTTGAGATCGAATATTATCGCAACGGCGAGCGTTATGACTTCCTCAAATGGGGATCGAAATCGCTGTCGAACTTCAAGGCGGTGCCGCCGGGAACGGGGATCTGCCACCAGGTCAATTTGGAGCATATCGCGCAGGCGGTGTGGACTTCGGTCGATGCGGATGGTGTGACCGTCGCCTATCCCGATACCTGCGTGGGGACTGATAGTCACACGACGATGATCAACGGGCTGGGCGTCCTCGGCTGGGGCGTTGGCGGGATCGAGGCGGAGGCGGCGATGCTTGGCCAGCCCGTCTCGATGCTGATCCCCGAAGTCGTCGGGTTCAAGCTGACAGGAGCCATGAGGGAGGGCATCACCGCGACCGATCTGGTGCTCACCGCAACGCAGATGCTGCGCGCGCATGGCGTTGTCGGGCGTTTCGTCGAATATTTCGGCCCGGGGCTGGCGTCCTTGTCGCTCGCGGATCGCGCGACGCTGGCGAACATGGCGCCCGAATATGGCGCGACCTGCGGGTTCTTCGGGATCGACGACAAGACGCTCGAATATATGCGGCTGACCGGGCGTTCGGATGAGGCGGTCGCGCTGACCGAGGCCTATGCCAAGGCGCAGGGGATGTGGATCGATCCTGCCGCGCCTGACCCTGTATTCACCTCGACGCTTGAGCTTGACATGGGGACGGTGGTGCCGTCGCTCGCAGGGCCGAAACGCCCGCAGGACAAGGTTGCGCTGACCGAGGTCGATAACGTGTTCAACGACGATCTGTCGAACGTCTACAAGCACCCGGCGGCCAAGCGCGTTGCGGTTGAGGGCAAGGATCATGACATTGGCGATGGCGATGTCGTGATCGCGGCGATTACCTCGTGCACCAATACGAGCAATCCGAGCGTGCTGGTCGCGGCGGGGCTGGTGGCGCGCAAGGCGAATGCTTTGGGGCTGCGGCCCAAGCCGTGGGTCAAGACCTCGCTCGCGCCGGGATCGCAGGTCGTCACCGACTATCTCGACCGCGCTGGGCTGACCGCCGATCTGGACGCTGTAGGGTTCAACCTTGTCGGCTATGGCTGCACGACGTGCATCGGGAACTCAGGGCCATTGGCCGAACCGATCAGCAAGGCAATCAACGGCAATGATATTGTCGCCGCGTCGGTGATTTCGGGGAACCGCAATTTCGAAGGCCGCGTATCGCCCGATGTCCGCGCGAATTTCCTCGCGTCACCGCCGCTGGTGGTCGCCTATGCTTTGAAGGGCACCGTCACCACCGACTTCACGACGACGCCGATCGGCCAGTCGACCGCAGGCGACGATGTGTTCCTCAAGGACATCTGGCCAACCAATGCCGAGGTCAACGAATTCATGGCCGCGAACATCGATCGCGACATGTTCACGGCGCGCTACGACAATGTCTACAAAGGCGACAAGCACTGGCAGGCGATCGAGGTCGAAGGCAGCGAAACCTATCAGTGGCGCGCAGGCAGCACCTATGTCGCGAACCCGCCCTATTTCGAAGGCATGTCGATGACGCCCGAAGCGGTCGATGACATCATCGACGCCAAACCATTGGCGATCCTCGGCGATTCGATCACCACCGATCACATCTCTCCCGCCGGATCGATCAAGGCTGACAGCCCCGCAGGCAAATGGCTGATGGAGCATCAAGTCGCGAAAGCAGACTTCAACTCCTACGGCGCCCGTCGCGGCCATCATGACGTGATGATGCGTGGGACGTTTGCCAATATCCGGATCAAGAACGAAATGGTCCCCGGC
>JANOQL010000062.1:0-2513 GCA_031414835.1 Sphingomonadales bacterium
CAGATTCCCACGCGTTACGCACCCGTGCGCCACTAGACTTCAGGCCGAAGCCTTGGTCTCGTTCGACTTGCATGTGTTAGGCATGCCGCCAGCGTTCGTTCTGAGCCAGGATCAAACTCTCAAGTTTGATGTCCCCGAACATCGAGGTGGAATTCCCCCGATGAACGAGCTCATTTCAAGGAGCCGTTCCTGCACAATATTCTATACGTATGGATACGTGATAGGACATGCTTTCCCCACCACCAAAGCCGAAGCCCCGATGGAGAAGGATTGGAACGGCTAATTTGGTAACCCGAACGCATCACGCCTTGAAGCCGTGAGGTCCGGGGCCGCCGCCCACATGTCCCTTCATCTAAAATCGACAATGTCAAAAAGCGCACAGCGCGGACGCCTATGGTTTCCCCCTTTTACCGGGGTGACCGGGCGTCTGCGATGTTGCGGAAGCGGTGGAGAACCGATTGGCTCAGCGCCGCGACAAAAAGGCCACTACTCAGCAGCCTGATTCGGGTCAACCCCTTCCACGAAATATTATTTCGCGGACGGAGTGATCTCACAGCCTCATATCGTAAAGGACGACACTGCGGATTTTGTTCCGTCGTCCCGCCCTACCCAAACGACGCTACACAATTGTGACGGCGATTGGTTCGTCAGATAATGCCCCCGCCGAGCATCAGCCGGGCAATTCCAACCACGATCACGACGATATTGAGGTTGCGTCCCGACGTCTTGTCAGATGTCGCTCCGAAGGCCAGCCCGATCACCGCCATCGGCACGATCACCCAGTTTGCCCAGCCGAGCAACGGAATGAACGCCACGACCGCAAGAATAAGAGCGATGACGCCGATAACGAGCGATATTATATTGCGCATCGGAAGGATGTCGGTCCAATCGCAACGTTTTGCAAGTCTGGTAAGACCGCACACCTTCAATGTCACCAAATCGCCACCGTCCCGACGTGAAACCGACATCGAAGTTTTGCAGAACCGCGCAATGATCGACACGTCCCTCACGCAACCGCGGCATTGCCCGATTCCCTCGCACACGTTCGAGCAAATCCGGCTGCTCTTCATCGCAAAGCACGTGTTCTGGACAGGCGGGCTTCATCACGAAGACGGGAATCACGCCCTCTATCACCTAGAAATTCGCGACATACTGAAACGCCTCGGCTTCGAAGTCGCGCTCGCTGACACTTACGATGCGCTGTTTGATCGGCCCGATTGCGATTTTGTCTTCCCGCTGCTCAATCGTGCCGGGTTCCTCAATTCCGAAATGCTCGTGCCGCTGTTGTGCACGCGTCTCGGGCTGCCATTCCTTGGCGCCACGCCGATCCTGCGCGGGCTGGCCGATGACAAGCATCTGACCAAACTTGAAGCCCGCGCGCGCGGCGTTGCAACCGCGCCTTGGGCGATTTACCGACAGGGTGCCGCGATCGACGAGCGGCGTGCTCCGATGGCTGAACGCATGGTCGTAAAGCCCAACGCCTCATCGGCGAGCTGGGGCGTGCGCGACGCGGCAAGCTGGGCCGAGGTGCGCCACGCGGTCGAGGAAATCCATGCCGAAGGCCATGATGCCATCGTCGAACCGTTCCTGCGTGGCGACGATATCGAAGTTCCTGTCATCCACTGCGACGGCAACCCAGCGATCCTGCCGATGATGATGTTCAAGCAGGCAGACCCGTCGCAACTGCGGACCTATGCCGAAAAGCGCGATCTGGCCGAACACCCGCCGACGTACAGCATCGAACACTTCGACGACCATGATCGGGTCGATGACATCATTGCCGCGACCAGACAGATGGCAGCTGTGTTCGAACCGTTCGATTATGGGCGGTTCGAATTCCGCTTCGACGAACGCACAGGCGAAATCAATTTTCTCGAGGTCAATCTCAATTGCAACATCTGGTCGCAAAAGCTGTTTGCCAGGTCGGCGAGCCTGTGCGGGATCGGTCACGATCAGCTGATCGAAACCATCGTCGGCCAAAGCCTGATTCGCCACGGCCTGACAGGGTTACCGCGCGAAATGGCGGCCTGATGCGCGTCATCATTTTGGCGGCGAGCCGCCCGGGCGAAATCGATCCGCTGGCAAGAGCTTATAACGTCACGCTGAAATGCCTTGTCCCGATCGCGGGCCAGCCGCTGATTGTGCATGTCGTCCGCGCGGTAGCCGCCAATCGGGCGGTCACCGCCATCTGCATCGTTGTCGAACCCGAAGCGACAGCAGCGATCCGTGCCGCAGTGGCACCGTTCAGCGGCACGGCATCGCTCGATTTCGTAGCTGCGCGCACGACGCTGGCAGACAGTGTAATCGCTGCCATGGCCGGGCATGATGCCCCCGCCATCATCACGACGGCAGATAATGTGCTGCTGACCCCTGCCGCACTCGATGCGATGTTCGGCGCGCTTGGCAGTGCCGACGTTGCGCTGGCCATGGCACGCAAGGCATCGGTGCTGTCTGCCCACCCCGATGGCCAGCGCCGTTTTTACCGCTTTGGCGATGAAGAATATTCGAACTGC
>JANOQL010000063.1:0-15867 GCA_031414835.1 Sphingomonadales bacterium
GCGATTTCGGGTGGGTTTGCATCCGATGAAGAGGATGATGATGAACCTGCGTGTGTTCAGCGCGCTGATGGCAGCTTGCTGATTTCGGGCTGGATGCCCGCCGATGCGCTCGCCGACCGGCTGGGGCTGACGCTGCCCGAAGACCGCGATTATGCGACCGTCGCAGGCCTCGCGCTCGAAATATTCAAACGCATCCCTGAAACAGGCGAGATGTTTGAGGAGCAGGGTTACAGGTTCGAAGTGATCGATATGGACGGGCGCAAAATCGACAAGCTACTGGTGATGGAGAGCGAATGAACAGGATCGTTTGGCACGTTGCTGCCCCGCTTGCATTGGGTCTTGCTGCCCCCGCGCTCGCCGAAACCACGCCTTATGCGCCCGAGGATTTGTTCCAGATTGCGCAGGTCGAAAGTCCGCAGGTCTCGCCCGATGGCAAGCTCGTGATCTTCACACGCAGCTATGCCGATATCGCGACGGACCGGCGTATGGGCGAAATCTGGCTGATGCCGGTGGGTGGCGAGCGGCGGTTGCTGATCGGCGGGCAGGCGGGTGCCACGGGTGTGCGCTGGTCACCAGACAGCAGCCGGATCGCCTATGTGGCCCCCGTCGCAGGCAAGCCGCAAATCCATGTGATGACCATTGCCGAAGGGATCGGACGACCGATCACGGCGCTCAAATCGGGGCCATCGCAAATCGCGTGGAGCCCCAATGGCGGATCGATCGGCTTTTTGATGCAGGTCGATTCCAAGCCGGTGTCGTTTGCCGGGATGCCCAAAAAGCCCGAGGGCGCGACATGGGCGGCCGAACCGCGCGTCACCGAGGCATTCACTTACCGGCTCAACGATGGCGGCTATCAGACGGCGGGGTTTCGCCATATCTTCATCGTCGCGGCCACAGGTGGCGAACCGCGCCAGCTGACCAAGGGCGATTTTCACCAGGTTATGGGCGACTCGCCGCTGGTCTGGGCGCCCGATGGCCAGAATATCGTCGTCAGCGGCCTGATCCGCCCCGATGCGGAGCGGCTGGGCCGCGAAGCCGATCTGTTCGTCTACCCCGCATCAGGCGGCGCGCCGCGCCAGCTGACATCGGCCAAGGGCTATGAAACCGAACCCAGCGTTTCACCCGATGGGAAATGGGTCGCCTATTCGGGCGCGCTGGACAAGCAGGCCTTCTATGTAAAGCCAGATATCTGGGTCGTTCCGTTTGCGGGCGGAGAGGCTGTCAACCTCACCGCTGCGCGCGATCGCCCGATGCAATCGCCAAGCTGGTCTGATGACGGGCGTGAGATTTACGCGATGATGAGCGAAGCCGGGCTGGTGCGCGTCATCACCGTTGACCCTGTCAGCAAAAAATCGAAGCTACTCGTGCCCGAACTCGGCGGATCGCGTCTTTATCTGCCCAATGCCAGCGGCGCCTATTCGATCCGGAGCGCGACGATTGCCTATACCAGTTCGTTCGAGGACCGTCCGCCGGGGTTGGTCGTCAACCGTGGTGGAAAACGGGTCGCGAGCGTCGATTTCAACGCCGGCTGGCGTGCGACCAAGGATATCGGCAAGCTCGAACGCGTCACATGGAAATCGCGCGCGGGCGGCATCGACATCGAAGGCTGGCTGCAATACCCCCCCGGCTTCGACGCATCGAAGAAATACCCGCTGATCCTCGACATTCATGGCGGGCCCAATGGAGATTATGCGCCGCAATTTTCGACGACGCACCAGGCCTATGCCGCGCGCGGCTATCTGGTGCTGTTCTCCAATCCGCGCGGGTCGATCGGCTATGGCGAACAATTCGGAAATTTCTTCGGGCGGCCTTACCCTAGCGAAGATCATGACGATCTGATGACCGGCGTCGATGCCGTTGCGGCGCGCTCTTACGTCGATGCGCGCAACCTGTTCATCGTCGGCGGATCGGGCGGCGGTGTGCTGACGCTCTGGGGGATTGCGAAGGAACCCGGCAAGTTCCGCGCCGCAGCCGCGATACGCCCCGTCACCGACTGGACGGTGCAGGCGCTGTCTTCGGACATTCAGGCGCTAACTGCGCAATACTGGCTCGGCGGCGCAAATCCGTGGGACGGGCATGAGACCTATTGGAAGCAATCGCCGCTCAGCCTTGTCGGCAACGTCACCACCCCGACGCTGCTGATGACTGGCGAGGCCGATTACCGCACCCCGATCGCTCAGACCGAGATGTATTACCAAGCTCTCAAGCTGCGCGACGTTCCCGCGATGCAACTCCGCCTGCCCGACGCTAACCACGGGATGGGCCGCCCGACGCAATGGATCGTAAGCAATCTGGCGGTGATCGACTGGTTCGAACGGTTTCGGGTTAAGTAATCGAACTTCATCCCTCACGGTGGTAAGGGTGGCCTGCAATAATACTGGTTGCGCGGTAGAGCTGTTCGACGAGCATCGCGCGGGCAAGCATGTGCGGCCAGGTTGCTGCGCCAAATGACAGCTGCATTTCGGCATTGGCGCGATCTGCTTCGGTAAGGCCGTCTGCTGCACCGATCAGAAAGCGACACTCTCGGGTTCCGCGGTCGCGCCATGTCTCGAGCCGCTTCGCAAGCGCAACCGAAGACAAATGTTCGCCGCGTTCATCGAGTGCCACGATCACCGATGGCGTCAGCAACGCAGGCGGCGTTCCTCCGGCCTCAGGCAGTTCGGTGATCGCAAACGGCCATGTCAGCCGCTTGGCGTAACGCGCGATGATGTCAGCTTCCGGCCCACGCGGCATTTTACCGCGTGCAACGATATGCAGCTTCAAGCGGCGGTCGCCCTCGGTTCTGGGATGTCGCCGAACGCCCACATCCGTTCGAGATTGTAGAAGCTGCGAACCTCGGGCCGAAACAGATGCACGATCACATCGCCCGCATCGATCAACACCCAATCGGCGGTTGGAAGCCCCTCAATCCGCGGAGTGCGGTTGCACTCGGTCTTTATCTTGCGGACGAGTTTTTCGGCCATCGAAGCCACTTGCCGCGTCGACCGTCCACTGGCGATCACCATATGGTCGGCAAGCGCAGATTTGCCGGCAAGCGGGATCGACACTGTTTCGACCGCCTGATCGTCATCGAGCGATTGCAAAATCAGTTTGTGAAGGTGATCGGATGCTTCGTCAGAATTGGATTTGCGGGCAGCGGGAGTGGCGGGCATGGGGGTCAATCGATCAGGCGCCGCGTTACCGCGTCGCGCACAGGGGTGGAGGGGAAGTCGCGATACCAGCCGGGATTATCCCGCCGGATCGCGGTTGCAGAGCTATGATCGGGCCGGAAGCGCAGCAGCACGAGGGCCGGAAGTCTCCACCTTGTCCAGTGTTTCGCATGGCGTGAGGGATGGACGAATTTCCGCAGCCAACCCATCGCGCGATCCGCATGGGCAGTCGCTGTATAGCCCGGTCGCGCCACAACTGCAATCGGCACGGTGCGCGCGATCTTCCGCCAGTCGCGCCAATAGGGGAATTGGACGAGATTATCCTCTCCCATCAGCCAGATGAAGCGGCGTTTGGGGTAACGCCGGGTGAGCGCGATCAGCGTATCGATGGTGTATCGCGTGCGGAGTCGCTGCTCAATCGCGGTCGCCCGGATCGGGGTGCCGCGTGCTGCCATCCGGGCAGACCGCAGCCGGGCGGGCAGGGGGGCCATGCCCTTTGCCGATTTGAGCGGGTTGCCAGGAGACACCAGCCACCACGCCTCATCCGCGCCCAATGCCCGCATCGCGGCCAATGTAATGGCCCGATGCCCGCGATGCGCTGGATTGAACGATCCACCAAGGAGAAGGGTTCGCTTCAAGGGCGGATCTGGCCGTTCCCCCGAACGATCCATTTGTACGTCGTCAGCCCTTCGAGTGCGACTGGGCCGCGTGCGTGGAGGCGGCCTGTAGCGATACCGATTTCGGCACCCAGCCCGAATTCGCCGCCGTCCGCGAATTGTGTCGAGGCGTTGTGCATGACGATTGCCGAATCGACCGAGGCGAGGAAGCGGTCAGCAGCCGACTGGTCTTGCGTCAGGATCGCATCGGTGTGACCTGAGCCATAGTGTGCGATGTGTGCCATTGCGTCTTCGATCCCAGCCACGGTCCTTGCAGAACATACAGGCCCGACAAATTCGGTGCCCCAATCGGCATCGCGAGCAGGCACGACCCGAGGATCGAGCTTTGCGATATTGGCATCTCCGCGGACCTCGCAACCCGCGTCGATCATTGCAGCGATGACGGGGGCAGCGGGAAAGTCGGCGTCGATCAACAAGGTTTCAGCGGCTCCGCATACGCTTGTCCGGCGCATCTTGGCATTGACAGAAATTGCGGCAGCCATGTCAGGATCGGCGCTGGCGTGAATGTAAATGTGGCAGATACCATCGAGATGCGCGAGAACGGGAACGCGCGATTCGGCCTCCACGCGGGAGGTTAGCCCTTTGCCGCCGCGCGGGATGATGAGGTCGATCTGCCCTTGTGCTGCAAGCATTGCCCCGACGGCTGCTCTATCAGTGGTAACGACGCGTTGAACCGCTTTCTCGGGCGCGCCTGCTGTGACGAGCCCCGCTACAACCGCCTCGTGGATAGCGGCATTCGATGCGGCGGCTTCGGAACCGCCCCGCAAAATCACGGCATTGCCCGATTTGACGCACAGTGCAGCAGTATCGGCGGTTACGTTTGGGCGGCTTTCGTAGATGATGCCGATCACGCCAACCGGAATGCGTATGCGCGCCATGTGGAGGCCGTTGGGGCGGATGGTTTCGTCGATGATCATGCCGACCGGATCGCGCAACGATGCAACAGCCTCTACGCCAGCAGCCATTGTTTCGATCCGCTGTCCATCGAGCGCCAGCCGGTCGAGCATTGCCTCTGACAGGCCCGATTGAGCGGCCTGTGCAAGATCGGTGGCATTGGCCGCCAGAATGGCAGTTGCATGACGGCGAATGGCTTGCGCCATCGCGAGCACCGCATCGGCCTTGCGCGGCGATGTCATGCCAGCCAGCACCCGCGATGCCGCGCGGGCATTGGTTGCCATCTCCGAAATCAGGGCCGTTGCCATCGCATCTTCCGTTTTGCTGGGCGCGCAGTTAGCAGGCCGATAGAGGTGAAGCAAAACAAGCCATTACTCGCCATCGCTGTCAAGAAGCTCAAGTCTGATCTGCCGCGACGCCATCAGTGGCTGGGTCATCGCCAAAAATTGCTGCTGGCGGACTGAAGGCAGCGCGCGGTTGAACATCGTGTTGGCGATGACGTCAGCGATTTGAAGTCCTGCCGAACGGTGGCTGAGTTCAAGAGCCGCATTCCCGCAAGGTCCAACGAGTGTAGCAATATCATCGCGGATCAGCCCCAGTGTTGCAGGCGCATATCGCCCGTCATCGATCGTTATCGAAGCACAGCCGCCCGATTCGAGCAGAAGAACGCTGACCGCCTTGTTCAAAAGACGCGCATATACTCGGCGGTCCAGACTGCCGCGATCTTCGCCTTGCTGCGGGCGAAGGGCGATTGTGGAAAACCCGACGACCGCTTTGACACGTGATCGAGAGAATAGATCGAGGAATATGCCACGCTCGGTGAGGTCGATCCGGCTGCCCTTGAGCTCGCTGTTCAATACTGTTTGCGAACAAAACTGTTGTAACAATGTGTCCGCATCATCAGGCTCGATGGCCACTGCTGCCAGCGTCATCACACCCCGCCCTACGCCACCGGATTCGTCGCAGTAAATCTGCATCAGGCGCAGGGATATTTCTTTTTCATGAGCCCGTAGAAACCGGCCTTAATCCCTATGTTCGCGGGCAGTGTGCGGAAATGCGCGATCAGTTCATCCGAATCCATACTGCCCTTTGCAGGCGGGCAGCTGTGCGGAGGCTTGCCGGAAGATCGCGCGCTCTTGATATCGCTGCGATAAGCGAGCGTGACCGCACCCATTTCCTTTTTTAACAGCCCAACGTCTGAAGACATCATCGCCATGATGCCTTTTTTCTTAAGAGCATCTGCCTTGATGACGAAGGTGCCGACCGACATCTCGGCTTGGGCCGGGGCTGCGAACAGCCCCAGCACTGCAACCGCCAACCAATACCTCAAGCGCCAGCTGCCGCCGGGCCGCCTATCCCGCCACGCTTGCGCGTTTTGGGGATGGCAGAGCCGCCGCTCGCGACAGGGACGGCCACCGCAGTTTCATGCCCGCTGCGGTCCGGCGGGCTGCCATCGTCGAGCAGCACCCGGATTTCCTCACCAGTGAGTGTCTCATATTCGAGCAACGCCTGCGCCAGCGAATGCAGCTGATCGTTATGCGTCGTCAGAATAGCGGTTGCCTGCTTGTGACCGCCTTCGACGAGCTTGCGAATTTCGGCATCGATCGTTTTTGCGGTTTCATCTGACATGGCCGAACGTTGCGAATAACCGCCGAGATAGCCTTCCTGCCGCTCTTCATATTGCAACGGACCGAGCTTATCCGACATCCCCCATTGGGTGACCATGGCACGCGCCAGCTTGGTCGCCTGCTGAATGTCAGATGATGCGCCGCTCGATACCTTGTCATGCCCGAAGATGATTTCTTCAGCCACGCGCCCGCCCATCGCTGTTGCAAGATTGGCGTGCATCTGATCGCGGTGCATGCTGATCTTGTCGCGTTCGGGCAGATACTGGACCATGCCGAGCGCACGTCCGCGCGGGATGATCGTTGCCTTGTGGATCGGATCCGAAGCCGGGATCTTGAACGAAACGAGCGCGTGACCGGCTTCGTGATATGCGGTCATTTTCTTTTCGTCTTCGGTCATGACCATCGACTTGCGTTCGGCACCCATCAGCACCTTGTCACGCGCATTATCGAATTCGAGCGCCGCCACCAGTCTTTTGCCGCGCCGCGCGGCAAGCAATGCCGCTTCGTTAACGAGGTTGGCGAGATCGGCCCCCGAAAATCCCGGTGTGCCGCGCGCAATCACGCGCGGATCGACGTCGGGCGCCAGCGGCACTTTCTTCATATGGACGAGCAGAATCTTGGCGCGGCCCTCGATATCGGGGAATGGCACCACAACTTGCCGATCGAACCGGCCCGGACGCAGCAGCGCAGGGTCGAGGACATCGGGCCGGTTGGTTGCGGCAATGATGATTACCCCGTCATTGGCTTCAAACCCGTCCATTTCGACGAGCAGCTGATTGAGCGTTTGTTCACGTTCATCATTCTGATTTCCAAGACCTG
Organism: Sphingomonadales bacterium; assembly: GCA_031414835.1. Lineage (GTDB taxonomy): Bacteria > Pseudomonadota > Alphaproteobacteria > Sphingomonadales > Sphingomonadaceae > Aquisediminimonas. The sequence continues at coordinate 7,168 of JANOQL010000063.1, forward strand.
CGCCGCGGCTGCGTCCAACTGCGTCGATTTCGTCGATAAAGACGATGCAGGGTGCGTTCTTCTTTGCCTGTTCGAACATGTCGCGCACGCGGCTAGCGCCGACGCCGACAAACATTTCGACAAAGTCAGAGCCTGAGATCGTGAAGAACGGCACATTGGCTTCGCCTGCGATTGCGCGGGCTAGCAGTGTCTTCCCGGTGCCGGGCGAACCCACCAGCAACGCACCCTTGGGTATCTTGCCGCCGAGGCGCGAGAATTTGCCAGGATCCTTCAGGAACTCGACGATTTCTTCCAGCTCTTCACGCGCTTCGTCAATGCCTGCAACATCGTCAAAGGTTACGCGGCCCTGCTTTTCGGTCAGCATCTTGGCGCGCGATTTGCCAAAGCCCATCGCCCCGCCAGCGCCGCCGCCCTTTTGCATCTGGCGCATGATAAAGAATCCGACGCCAAGGATCAGAAGGAAGGGGAGGGCATTGTATAGCAGCACGAGCCAGATGCTCGGACCCTCTTCTGGTTTGCCTGAAAACTTTACATTGTTTCGTGCCAGCCGGTCGGTGAGGCCGGGATCGTTGACCGCGAAAACACGGAAAGACTCGCCATTAGACAATTTACCGGTGATCACGTCGCCGGCCTGAACGACCTCCTTGATCGAGCCTTCTTCGACTTTCGCGAGGAATTCGGAATAGGCAATCCCGTCCGCGCGCGTTTCGCGGCTGCGGCTGTCGAACAGCGAAACGAATGTCCCGATGAGCAACAAAATGCCCATCCAGATCATCAGGCTCTTCATCCAAGGGCTGGTGCCCTGCGGCTCCTTGTCATCATTCATGCGTATGTGCCTCTCTTGAGCAACCAAGATAGGCGCGAACGCTTGAATGACAATGGAACAAAATCAGTTTTTGCGATGCGGCGGGGCAGCGGCAAAATGCCATTTTTCGCCGCCTGCGCACCGCACGCCAGAAAGTGTCGCCACGCCCCCCGCTCTGAGCGACACCATCAGCCGACCGATATCGTCTCCGCGCAGGATTGCGCCGGCATTGATCGTCTGAATCGTCATGAGCACGAGGCGGCGAACAATCTCCGCCGGCAGGCCCGATGGATCGAATTCGACTACGTCCCCGGATCGTTCTGCACGTTGGTCAAACGAATTTTGCGTTGCCCACACAAGCGCGTCTTCGGCCTCTGCGAGCGCAGACGCGCTGCGCGATGCGGCCAAGGGATCGAGCCAGTCCGCATCGTTGAGCGCCTGCCGCAGCCGCGCTCGGTCAAACCTGCCATCACTGTTCGAAGGATCGCGAACAGGGTCGAGCCCCGCGTGGGTGACCAGCGCCTCAAGTTCGGCCTGCCGCCACCGGAGCAACGGGCGAACGACTTTCCCCTGCTGTTGCCGGATGCCCGCCAGTCCTGCGACGCCTGATCCCCGGTTCAGTCGCATGACAATCGTTTCGCGCTGATCGTCGGCATGGTGTCCGGTGAGAATTGCGGGAATGTTGCGGTCGGTTGCCCATTGGTTCAGCGCTGCATAGCGTTTGCGGCGTGCCCAATTCTGCAAATTGCCTTCGAGTGGCGATGTCACGACGATGACGGTGTGCGGAACCCCTATTGACTGACAGAGGAGAGCAACGAACCCGGCTTCGGTTGCACTGTCGGGTCGCAGCCCGTGATCGACCGTTGCTGCATAAGTCTGGTCAGGGAAAGCCTCAGCGCAGAGTAGTAGCAATGCAAGGCTGTCCGGTCCGCCAGAAACAGCAACGCCGAACGGTCCAATCCCGCCCGTCAGCCCGATCAGATCGCTGCGAAACCGTGCAACCGCCTCAGGCGGTGCATTTGGCATCCGACTTGCCCTTGGTCACACGTGTCTGGAGTTCGGAGGCCGCCTTTGCGCCATAAACCTCATCGAATTCCTTGAAAACCTTGCACGCGTCCGCTGGCTTTTTGAGCCGCGTCAGCGAAACGCCGAGCCAATACAGGCTTTCGCCTGCCCGTTCGCCACGCGGCATCTTCTGGTAGTTGTCGTAAAATGCAACTGACGCGAGCGCGGGCTTGCCTTCATCGAGATAGGCGCGGCCAAGCAAATTCTGGGCATAGCTGGCGCGTTTGTGGCTCGCGTTTTTGGCGACAAATTCTTTGAGTTTGACCTGTGCCTCTGGATAAAGTTTCGCACTCCAGAGCCGGAAGCCATAGGTATAAGCATCTTCGGTCGCATCGCCCGTCGCCGGAAGTTCGACAGCGGCAATTGCCGCCTTGCGCGCCGGATCGGCTTTAACAGATGCAGCCGGTTTAACGCTGGTAACGACGGCAGGCTTCGCTGTGGCCACAGGCTTTGGCGGCGCGACGATCGGCCGTGGCGTCGCTACAGTCGGCTCAGCGACATCGTTCGGGCCGATGGCAGGATCGGCAGGCGGCGCATTCGCCGCCTCCAACGCCTTGACGGCATCTTCGAGCTTCTTAAGCCGGAACCCGTCCTGCTCCACTTGGCCCGTGAGCGACTTCAACTGCGCCTCAAGCGAATCCACTCGCTGGGTGAGATCGGCAATGGGTGCCGATGATGGCGAACCGGCGGCTGTCGCAGGTGCAGGCATTGCTCCCAGCTCAGGCTCGACCGGTGCGCCGCTTGGAAAGACCTTGCGCTGGACGGCCTTCATTTCCTTTTCGAGTTTGCCGACCCGCAATGCAACAGGATCGACTTGTGCCAAGGCAGGCATCGCCGCGGTGCCAAGCAGGCATGCGACCAGCAGGAATGTGCGGCTGCGGCTTCGCATTGTCAGATTGTCCCCTTCTATTGCTGCCCTTTTGGCGCAGCGCTCGCCGTCGATCAAGGTGCAGCGGTCGTGTTGGCAGAGGATTCGGCCAAAATGGACGATCCGGGCGGGCGCGCAATCAAAGCCGAGGCACTGACCACGACATCTTTTACGGTGCGATCGGGCGGGCCGAGGGATGCTGCGTCTTTGCCATCGATCGTTACCGCGATCAGTTCAGCACGACCGGTGCGCACCATTGGCTTGTTAGCGTCTGCCGGCACCTCGAAACGTTCACCCGCTGCCATTTCCTTTTCGAATAACACCTTGTCGCTTGCATCGTAAACCCGCAGCCACACCGCGTCACGTGCTGTCAGGACGACCTGCCCTGTAGGCGACGGCTGAACCTGCACCATGGCGTTCTGCGCCGGTTCGACCGCTTCACCTCCAGGTGCTGCCACTTCGACTGAAGCCGGTGCGGGATCGCGCATCAACCATCCCCGCCAGAAGGCATACCCTCCAAGGATCAGCAAAGCGATCAGTGCCGCTGTCCAGGCCAGTTTTCTGCTGGGCAATCGCTGAGGATCGAAATCGTCAAGATCGACTAGTTCGCGCGATCCGGGCTGCTGATGACCAAGTTCGTCTCGCAAGGCGTGTGCAACAGCCTCCGGATCGGCGCCCACAGCCCGCGCAAATGACTTTGCAAAGCCGATCGCATAGGTCGGCGATGGCAGGTCGGAATGGTCGCTGCGCTCGATCGATTCGAGCGTTCGGAGCGGAATGCGGGTCCGCGTCGCCACATCGCCAAGATCGAGGCCGGCACGCAGGCGCGCGGCGCGAAGCAATTCGCCTGCGCGCTCAGGAAACAGCGCCTGATCTTTGGCTTCGGTATCGACCACGCTTTACTCTCCGGGCCTTCTTTGCGGGCCACCAGCCTTTTCCGACGCAAGGGCAAGAAAGTCAACGCAGTCACCCGCGTTGAGATCGTCCGAGGTCAGACTTCGACACCGTTTTGGCTCGCCCAGTCGCTCAAAGCGGCGCGCATATTGGATGGCGGAAAGGCGAGCAGATGGCGGACATGAGTGCGCGTCGCTTCAACAGGAAGCGACCGGATCATGGCTTTGACAGGTCCGATCGCCGCTGGCGTGATCGAAAGCCGCTCGATCCCAAGCCCGATCAGCGCCATTGCCTCGAGGGTCCGTCCACCCATTTCACCGCAAACCGTTACATCGACACGTGCTTCTTGCGCAGGTTTCACAATGCGCGACAGGAAACGAAGGATTGCAGGAGACAGCCAGTCATAGCGTTCGGCCAGCCGCGGGTCGGCGCGATCCGCAGCGAACAGGAACTGCGTCAGATCGTTCGTGCCCACCGAAATAAAATCGAGGCGGGGGAGCAGCAAATCGAGGCATTCGGCGAGTGCAGGCACTTCAAGCATCGCGCCATATCGGATCGTTGCCGGCAATTGCTTGCCACGATCGCAGAGCCAGCGTCTCTGGTTTTCGAACACTGCTTTTGCTGCGTCGAATTCCCACGGCTCCGAGATCATCGGGAACATTACATTAAGCGTGCGTCCAGCCGATGCTTCGAGCAGCGCGCGGGCCTGCGCCTTAAGCAATCCCTCGCGGCCCAACGCGAGCCGTATGGCCCGCCAGCCCATAGCCGGGTTTTCCTCATGGACATTATCCTGACGAAGATATGGCAGCGCCTTGTCTCCGCCGATGTCTACGGTGCGGAACACCACTGGGCGATTGCCAGCGGCTTCAAGCACATCGCGATACAGCCGCTGCTGGCGTTCGCGCTGCGGCATCGTTGCCGAAACCAGAAACTGAAATTCGGTGCGAAACAATCCGATGCCGTCTGCACCCGTCATATCCAGAGCGGCCACATCGTCGCGCAGCCCGGCATTGACCATCAGCGTGATGCGATGGCCATCGGCACTGACTGGTGGATCGTTTTTTGAAGCGGCAAAGCCAGCCTTGCGTTTCTGACTGATGCCGAGCCTGGTTTCGAACGCTTCTTCCATCGCAGGAGATGGCCGGACAAACGCCGATGCCTGCCCGACATCGAGCAGTAGCAGATCGCCGTCGACCACCATCCGGCGAACATCCTTGCACCGGCCCAGCACGGGCACACCCATTGCCCGGGCGACAATGATGACATGTGCTGTCAATGATCCTTCCTCAAGGATCACGCCTTTCAACCGCCGCCTGTCATATTCAAGCAGCTCAGCCGGCCCCAGATTGCGCGCGATCAGGATCGTGTCCTGCCCCAGTCCCGCTTGAGCCGCCGACCCCAATTTCCCCGAAACGATCCGTAGCAACCGGTTCGACATATCTTCGAGATCGTGCATCCGGTCTGCAAGCAGGGGATCGTCAATCTGCCGCATCCGCATCCGCGTATGTTGCTGAACGCGTTCGATCGCAGCTTCGGCGGTCAATCCGGCATCGATCGCTTCGTTGATCCGTCGCCGCCAGCCTTCGTCATAAGCGAACAGCCGATACATATCGAGGATTTCGCGATGTTCGCCTTCGCCACCGAATTCGGCCTGGCTTGCCATCTTGTCGATCTGTTCGCGCATCCGGTCGAAGGCTGAATACACGCGGTGGCGCTCGGCTTCGGTATCTTCGGCAACGGTGTGTTCGATAACAATCCGGGGCTGGTGATAGACCGCCACACCGCGCGCCATGCCATCGACCAGCTTCATGCCCAACAGGCGTTCGGATGCGGTGCTCAGCACCCTGCTGCCGCGAACAACGGCACTGTCGATCAGCCCTGCATTGGCAATAAGTTCCGAAAGCACCATCGCGACCGTTTGCAGCGCTTCGATCTCTACATCGTCGTACCGGCGCGGGTCGACATGCTGGACGCAGAGCACCCCGACAGCATCCTCTTTCCGAATGATTGGCACTCCGGCAAAGCTATGAAACAGATCTTCCCCGGTTTCTGGCTTATACGCAAAGTCGGGATGGCTCGTCGCTTCGTCGAGGTTCAGCGATGCGATCTGCTGTGCAATCGTGCCGACACGGCCTTCGCCCATCGCCAGCCGCGTCACGTGCACGGCTTCCTGATTTAGGCCGCGTGTTGCAAACAGTTCGAGCACGCCTTCTCGTCGCAGGTAGATCGAGCAGACCTCGCTTGCCAGCACTTCGCCAACGATGTTGACCACCTTGTTGAGCTTCGACTGGGCGGTCTGTCGCGATGCCATAACCTCATGCAGGCGGCTGAGGATTTCGCGCGAGGCAGACATGGTGGTTTCAGGCATGGGCGCTACGCTATCACGCCGCCGTGCGGTTTTCCAATGCCGTATTTGCTTCTGCCAGCAATTGCGCGAGGATCGCCGCCACAGGTTCTTCGGCCTTGAGCATGCCAACCGATTGCCCCGCCATCAATGAGCCATTTTCGACATCGCCTTCGATCACCGCGCGGCGGAGGGCACCTGCCCAGAAATGCTCGATTTCAAGCTGCGCCGCACCCATATCGACCTCACCGCGATCGAGTTTGCCTGCCACTTCGATTTGCTTTCGCGTGAATTCGTCCATCCCGGCGTTTTTAAGCGACCGCACCGGGATCACCGGCAGGCGTGGGTCGATCTGGACGCTTGAAATGGCATCGCGCGCAGAAGCGCGGATGAACGCCTTTTTGAACGCCGGGTGCGCAATGCACTCGGTCGCACACACCAGCCGTGTGCCGATCTGGACGCCTGCTGCTCCCTGTTCGAGATAGCTCGCGATCATCTCGCCACGCCCGATCCCGCCTGCAACGAACACCGGAACCAATTCAGCAATCTCGGGCAGGATCTCCTGCGCGAGCACCGAAGTCGAAACAGGACCGATGTGGCCGCCTGCCTCCATCCCCTCGATCACCAGCGCATCGACACCCGACCGCACCAGTTTCTTGGCGAGCGATAGGGCAGGCGCAAAGCAGATCAGCTTGGCCCCCATCGCCTTGACCGCATCGAGCGAACCCGGCGGCGGCAATCCGCCTGCCAGCACGATGTGGCTGACGTGATGTTTCGCGCAGACTGCGATCAAATCCATCAACTGCGGGTGCATCGTGATCAGGTTTACGCCGAATGACTTCGAAGTCATCGCCTTGGTCGCGGCGATTTCAGCATTGAGCAATTCGGGCGTCATCGCCCCGCATGCAATCACGCCGAACCCGCCCGCGTTCGACATCGCCGAGACAAGGTTGCGTTCACTGATCCACGACATCGCCCCCGCCATGATCGCGACGTCGCAGCCGAGGAATTGGGCGCCACGCTGCATGAGGTTTGTAAGTGTTGTCATGCCGCCTCCACTTCGGCATCCAATCCATACGCCGTATGCAGCACCCGCACGGCGAGCTCGGTTTCGTCCTCGTCGATCAGCACGCTCACCTTGATCTCGCTGGTGGTGATCGCTTGGATGTTGATACCGCGCTGTGCCAGCGCCTGAAACATTGTCGACGCGACGCCCGCGTGGCTGCGCATCCCGACGCCGACGACCGAGATTTTGGCGATTTTGGAGTCATGAACGATGGTCTTATACCCAATCTCGCCCTGCGCCGTCGCCAGCAGATCGAGCGATCGCGCCAGTTCGGCACCCGGCACGGTGAAGGTCACGTCGGTTGAACCCGTCCCATGACTGATATTCTGGATGATCATATCAACATTGATCGAGGCATCGGCGAGCGGTGCGAAGATCGCGGCGACCGCACCCGGCTTGTCGGGCACGCTGGTCAGCGTGATCTTGGCCTCATTCTTGTCATAGGCGATGCCGGTGATCAGTTGGCGTTCCATTTCATCGTCTCCCAAGTCATCATCGCCGACAATCATCGTGCCGGGCAGGTCGCTTGCAGGCGGGGCATCTTCGGTGAACGAGGACAGCACCTGGATGCGGACATTTTCCTTCATCGCCAACCCGACAGAACGCGTCTGCAACACCTTTGCGCCGACGCTCGCGAGTTCGAGCATTTCTTCGTAAGTGACGGTCTTCAGCTTGCGTGCTCGCGGCACAACCCGCGGGTCAGTCGTATAGACGCCATCAACATCGGTGTAGATATCACACCGGTCGGCCGTGATCGCTGCTGCCACAGCGACTGCCGACGTATCCGATCCGGCGCGCCCCAATGTGGTGACGCGATTGGCGTCGGTAAGCCCCTGAAATCCCGGGATCACCGCGACTTCGCCCGATTGCATTGCGGCGATCAGCGTTTCGGCGGCGACGGTTTCGATCCTCGCGGAGGCGTGCGCATCCGAGGTGTGGATCGGCAATTGCCAGCCGAGCCAGCTCCGCGCTTTGACCCCCATAGACTGGAGCGTGATTGCGAGCAGCCCCGATGTGATCTGCTCGCCCGCCGATACGACGACATCATATTCCTGCGGATCGTGGAGCGGAGCCGCCTCGCGACAGAAATTGACCAGGCGGTCGGTTTCGCCCGCCATCGCCGAGACGACCACCGCGACCTCGTTCCCAGCTTCGACTTCACGCTTCACGCGCCGCGCGACATTGCGGATCCGCTCGGTCCCCGCCATCGACGTGCCGCCGAATTTCATCACGATTCTGGCCACGCAGTCCCCGCTTTTGGCTATCCAGCCCTCGGCCAAGGGCGCGAACCCGTTACGAAGCCGGACGCTGGATGGCAAGCCGTCGATCCTCCCCTTCTTGAAGGGGAGGTGGCAGGGCGCAGTCCTGACGGAGGGGATTGTTTCCGCATCGCGCTCGGCCCCGGCAAACCCCTCCGACCCGCTGCGCGGGCCACCTCCCCTTTCAAAAGGGGAGGATTGTTGGTGTCACTCCGTCTTAGCCACCACACCGCCTTTCATCACGAAGCCGACGCGTTTGAACAGCGTCACATCGTTGAGCGGATCGCCGGTCACCGCGATGATGTCCGCCGCCTTGCCGGGTTCGATCGAGCCCACCTCAGTTGAAACGCCGAGCAGATCAGCGGCGTTGGTGGTCGCCGCGACAATCGCCGCCATCGG
>JANOQL010000064.1:0-1902 GCA_031414835.1 Sphingomonadales bacterium
GATCACCGCCGTCGTCCCCTATCTCGGCTATGCGCGGCAGGATCGCAAACCCGGCCCGCGCACGCCAATTTCGGCCAAACTCGTCGCGAATTTGATCACGACTGCTGGGGCCAACCGCGTGCTTGCAGTCGATCTTCACGCGGGGCAAATCCAGGGTTTTTTCGATATCCCAACCGACAATCTCTACGGCGCACCTGTCATGGCGGCGGACATATTGGCGCGGCATGGTGACAAGAACATCACTGTCGTCTCCCCTGATGTCGGCGGCGTAGTCCGCGCGCGGGCCTTGGCCAAACGGCTCGGCAACGCCCCGCTCGCGATCGTCGACAAGCGGCGTGAGAAAGCGGGCGAAAGCGAAGTGATGAACGTCATCGGCGATGTCGATGGCCGCTTCTGCATCCTGATCGATGATATTGTCGATTCGGCAGGAACGCTTTGCAACGCCGCGAGCGCCTTGAAGGCAGGCGGGGCAACCGATGTCGTCGCCTATTGCACCCACGGTGTGCTGTCAGGCGGTGCCGTCGCGCGCGTCGAAGGCTCCGACTTGCGCAAACTCGTGATCACCGACACCATCGCCCCGCCCGAAGCTGTGGCGGGCGCACAGAAAATCCGCGTCTTGTCTATCGCGCCTTTGCTGGGGGAAGCGATCAAGCGGATCGCCGACGAAAGCTCGGTATCGTCGCTTTGGGATTGATAGCGAGGGCAGTCTTGCGTTGATTGGCGAAGCCGAACAATGGATATCGAGAGAAATGTTGTGTTCCGCCAAACGAGGAGCTTTCAGTGATCGATGAACCCGAAGCGCCGCATGGCCATCATGGCAAATCGGGCATTGCGTGGCTCAATCTTGCGCTTGCGGTGTCGGTTCTTGGCCTATCGGGTGCATCGTTGCTCACAGCCCAGCACACCGGCAAAACGATGGAAAAACTGGTCGAGGAAAACAGCCGCCTAGTGCGCGCTAACGCCACGCCCGTATTGCAATTCCTAACCGGCAACGTCGGTGAAACGGGGCGTGAACTGTCGCTGACCGTATCGAACGTCGGGACGGGAACGGCGCGGGTGATTTGGTTCGAACTTTCGCGCGGTGGCGTGTTGCAGCGCGATGCCAATGACCTCATCGACTATTTCCCCAATGCGCGCGAACAGGATTACCTGCCGACGCGCCCTGTCAGCGGCACCTATTTTCCCGCAGGCGAAGTCCGCCCGATTATGACGTGGGCATACCCGACAGGCGCCGAGAGCCAGAGCAAATGGGCCGCGTTCGATGCCGATAAAGACAATCTGAAGGTCACCGCCTGCTATTGCTCTGTTCTCGGCGAATGCTGGACGTCAGAGCTCAAGGCCGATGCACCCAAGCCTGTCAAACAATGCGATGTGCGCGGGCGGACGATGTTCAAGGGGTGATGGGGACGAGTGCGCAGCTATTGGGGACGGTTCGGTGATAGGAGATCAGCCTGATCCTGATGTCGAGACTCTTGGGCAGATTTACTGCGGCATCATGAATGTCGTTGCAGATCGCCTCGACGCAATCGCGGAATCGGTAGCGGAGGTTGAAGCTAACCCAGACCATCCCAACAATTGGCGCAACGCGGAGTTCTGCTATCTCCAGATACGAAAGTGTGTGGAATATGTTGCTCTGGGCTTACTCGCAGCACACCGGGAGAATGGTTACGAGTGCGAGGCCATTGAAAATGCTTATAAGGCCGATAAGATTTTCAATGACCTTGGGAATCTAAATCCGCATGGTTTTCCCACGGCTGTGCAGATTGATCTCCACGATCTAGGCACGGGCCAACACCAAATTGCTCCATATCCAACTTTGTCCAAGCGACGTATGAAGCGGATATACGACGACTGCGCAGTTCACCTTCATTCGGGCAAGCTGGCTGACATCATGAATCAGAC
>JANOQL010000065.1:0-2231 GCA_031414835.1 Sphingomonadales bacterium
AAGAACGCGTCGGGCACAGCGCGGTGGATGGCATCATGCTCTGTTGCCCCCACCAGTACGGCATCGCCGTTGGTGCGCCCAAGCCCGATCGCAATCGCTTCGGTCGCGCTGCTCGTGAAGATCAATTCATGCTGCCAGCCAATCGCGGACTTGATCCGCTCCCGCGCGTCTTCCAGTGCTGCTCGTGCCGCACGACCTTCAGCGTGAGGCGATGAGGCGTTCGCCCACCGCTGGAAACCATCGGCCATCGCGCGACGCGCAGCCGCAATCACCGGCGTTGTCGCTGCGTGATCGAGATAAAGCCGGTCGGACAGTGCCCCAGTCCCCATTTCGATTGCGAAAAGCGTCGGCAACCCTATATAGCGCGCGATCCTGTCGCACAGCCCTTTTGCGATTTTGCCACTTTAGTTTGCGAGATCTATGCCCGAAGTTATCATTCCCGGCCCCGAGGGTCGCCTTGAAGGCCGTTTCAACCCAGGGCCTCGCCCGCGCGCGCCTGTTGCCATGATTCTCCACCCGCATCCGCAAGGCGGCGGCACGATGAACAACCGGATTGTCCAGGCGCTCTACCAGACGTTCGTTAGGCGTGGCTTTGCGACGTTGCGGTTCAACTTTCGTGGCGTGGGCAAAAGTCAGGGGACGTTCGATAATGGCGTTGGCGAATTGTCCGATGCCGCCTCAGCGCTCGATTGGGTCCAGTCGGTTCATCCTGAAGCCCAGACAACGTGGATCGCAGGATTCAGTTTTGGTGCCTTGATCGGAATGCAACTCTTGATGCGCCGCCCTGAGATCAAGGGTTTCATTTCGGTTGCGCCACCTGCCAACATGTATGATTTTTCGTTCCTTGCCCCTTGCCCGTCTTCAGGCATCATGATTCAGGGCACAGCCGATGAAGTGGTTGCGGCAAGTGCGGTCCAGAAGCTGGTCGATAAGCTCCGCACCCAGCGCCATATCACGATCCATCATGATGAAATTGCCGGTGCCAACCACTTCTTTGCCAATGAAATGGATGAGATGATGGGCTCTGTTGATCGGTATCTCGATATGCGTTTGGATCCCAATTCGCCTATACGCTGATGTTTGAGGATGGTGACTGAACATGGACGGTTATCGCGCGACGCTGCTTGGACTGTTTACCGAAATCCCGATCATCGAACATTTGTTGCGGACCCGGGTCGAACAGCTCCATGCCGAAGGGCTTGAATCGGCGCAGTTCGGCATTCTCAATTATTTTGTCCGCACGCATACCGATCCCGATACCGTCGCCGGCATCGCATGGAGCTTTCAGGATCCCGAGCCAGTGGTTCGCGAACGTGTCGAGCGGCTTGCCGAAATGGGATATGTCTTCGTCACGCCTGCCATCGGCAATGGCGAAGCGCTGGTTTCGCTGACCGCCGATGGCCGCAAGGCGCATCAGGAGGCACTCGAACGAATCGAGCCGCACATTCTGGAACTCGTGTCAGAAATCCCGCGTGACGATATCGAGCGGACTTACCAGACGTTGCGTGAGATTAGGCTGACGCTCGACAATTTGCCTGACCGCTGAGCCAGTTGTTTTTTCAGACAGGTTCTCTGCTGACTAATAGGAAAATTGAGCAGGAGTTAAAAATGCAATTTCATGTCGTATCCCATCGGCAATCCGAACCTACGCGCTGGAGCGAAATCACGCATCTTCGCATTTCCGAAAAAGTTCCTGACTCGCCGCATGCAATTGAACGCCGGAAAGTCCTTAGAAAACTTGCAGACGCTAACGGCACAGTGCCAATCTCAAAGGTGCTGGCTGAGTTAGAGCCTGTTCGTAAATTGCAAGTAGGTCGCGAGCGTTCGATAAAGAGTGATCTACGAAATTGGTCTAACTCTGTTAATCACGGTAACAATTCGCGTGATAAAGGCTGGTTAGAACTTGGCTACATTCAATAACAGTCAGTGATCAGGAATGTTCTTTAATGATCTTTCTCGCAACATATGATATTGCTTTATGAAGGCGTCCGTGTGCTGAGCTTAGTGTCCAAATCGAACTAGACTAAACAGGCCACGCCCAGATCAGGACGTTGCCGAACAAGACCAGTGCCGCCACCAGCATCAGCGACGCGCGCTTGCGGTCATCGCCGCGGCGAAACAGGATGATTGATCCTGCTACAAGCGCAATCACGCAGACCATCGTGACCGATAAAAAGATATCGAGTGTGGCGCCTTGAAACACCGGTCAGCCTGTCATTGCGGCGTAGCGC
>JANOQL010000066.1:0-3758 GCA_031414835.1 Sphingomonadales bacterium
GGCCACGCGCGCCGAGGCGATATTGTCGTGATCGATGATTGCGCGAATTTCGGGCGGCTTCAGATTCGCGTCTGACCATGCCAGCACCGCCGCCATCGCTTCGGTGGCATAGCCTTTGCCCCATGCGGCAGGCACGAACGCCCAGCCTGCCTCGACATGGCTTTCGAGCGCCGGCACGCCGCGTTCGAATTGTGCGAGCCCGCCATTGCCGAGCAAGCTGCCTGTTTCGCGGTCGACAAAGCTCCAATAGCCATATCCGAGAACCGACCACAGCCCCGAACCCATCAGAAACTTTTGCCAGCTTGTGTTGCGGTCACGCGGGGTGCCACCGATGAAGCGCGTCATTTCGGGATCGGCCCATGCGGCCTGATACGCTTCGAAATCATCCAGTGATTGCGCGCGCAGGATCAGGCGGTCAGTGGTCAGCGTCGGGGCAATCATGCCATACGCATAACCGTATACCCTGAGCCTGTCGAAGGGCAGTCCTTCGACGAGCTCAGGAAAACGGAAATGTGCTATGCGGCGAGAGGAAGCCGGGCATCGGCATAGTCGCTATCGGCGAGCGCGATCAGCGCGCGATCATCATGGTTCCACGGGTGAAAGCCGGGCATGAAATACGCGAGCCACGGCACGACCAGTTGCCGGAGAATGCCGGGTGCTCCAAACAGGAACCACGCGATCTTCGCATTGACCTTCCACCCCGTCATCCCGTCCTGCGCCAGCAACGCCTTCATGCCGCGAATCCGTTTGGGCCAGAAGCGCGTGGTGACAATCAGCATCAGCAAACTCTTGACCTTCCAGCGTTTCCACCGGCTCCAGTCGCGCGTCGCGTGCAGCCAGGTGTCATACGCCACGCCCTTATGTTCGATTTCCTCGATCGCGTGCCAGCGCCAGAGGTCGGCCTGCTCTGTGTCTGCATCGGCGAAATGGCGCGGATCGCGCAGCATTTGCGCCGCCATGATGCCGGTGTAATGTTCGAGCGCCATCGTGACCGCGAGGCGGAAAATCGGCGGGCGACCGTTGGTCAGCGCAAGCGTCTGGAGCACAACGGCTTCGAGTTCGGCGATATCGTATCCGGCATCGATTACGCGCTTGTTGAAGCTGACATGTTCGCGGCTGTGCATGACTTCCTGTTGAACAAATGCCTTGATCTCAGCCTCTAGCCGCGGCGGAGTGCCCTCGCGGAATGCCTTGACGCTTTCGATGAAGAACGCTTCGCCCTTGGGGAAGGTGATGCTCAGAGCGTTATAAAATGCAGTCGCGATCGGATCGCCTTTGATCCACCAGCGCGCCTGCACCTGCCCGCGACCGAAGCGCCTGTCACGCGGCGTGATGGTCAAGTCAGCCGGAGTCTTTATACCTGTCTTGATTGCGGCGGCGGTCATGTGCGTATCTCCGTCTTCAACAGGATCAATCTATGGACTACTTACACTCATGTCAATAGTGCGCAAACGCCTGTCACCCGAGGAAAGCCGGACTGCGGCATTGGAGGCCGCACGCGACCTTTTGATCGAGGCAGGTCCGCAGGCCGTGACGCTCAAGGCCGTATCGGGCCGTATCGGGCGGACGCACGCCAATCTGCTCCACCATTTCGGTTCGGCGGCGGGGTTGCAAACCGCGCTGGCCACCGCAATCACTGAGTCGATTTGCAAGGATATTGCCGCCGCCGTCGTCCGGACGCGCAGTGGCGAGGGTTCGCCGCGCGAGATCGTCGATCTGGCGTTCGAGGCGTTCGACAGCCAGGGCGCAGGCGCGCTGACCAGCTGGATGATCCTGTCGGGCAATGAGAACATGCTCGAGCCTTTGGTGGAAACGATCCACAACCTCGTCGATCAACTGGCGCTCGGCGGCCATGCCGATCGCGACATTCACGACGATACTTTGATGCTCACGCTGATGGCGCTGGGCGATGCGCTGATGGGGGAACCGATGGCGCGCGCGCTGGGCCTGCCACGCACCCGTGCACGCGATCTTGCCGAACGGATGCTTCATGATTCGCTCGCGCGGAACCAATCCCACCAGGACAGACTCTAGACCGTGAACTTTACCCCGGTCATGTCCTCGGACACATCCCATAAGGCTTCGGCCATTGCCGGATCGATCGCGTGTGGCATCACGCCGGTCAGCGACGCGTTGCGATCCTGATCGGTGAGAGCCGCCACATCGCAATCTTCGCAATACACGCCGCCATGGCCTGCAAGCTGCGGCGAAGTCGCGGCCCACACCGTCGTTGCGGCACCAGCTTCGGGGGTTTTGAAGGCAAACCCGCTTTCGGGATTGAATGAGGCGCGCATGGCGTCACGGTCGGCTTCGGTCAGATAGCGCCCGAGATTGGTGATGATCCCGCCGGGGTGAACCGAGAATGCGCGAATGCCGTGTGCCTTGGCGCGCGCATCGAGTGCGACCGCAAACAGCGCGTTCGCCGTCTTGGCCTGGCCATAGGCTTCCCATTTTTCATAGGGACGATGTTCATAATGCGGATCATCGGGATGAAAGGCGCTGCGCTTGTGCGCCAAACTCGATAATGCCACGATCCGCGCGCCGCTGCCTGCCGCTGCAATCAGCGGCCACAGCCGCGCCGCCAGCTGGAAATGCCCGAGATGGTTGGTCGCAAACTGGCTTTCATAACCCCGGGCATCGCGCGCCAATGGGCACGCCATGATTGCGGCATTGCCGATGAACAGATCGATCTTGGGTGTCGCCTGAGCGACCGCATCGGCACAGGCGTCGATCGACGCTGGATCGATCAGATCGAGGCCGAGCACTGTGACGGCATCGAACAGATCACCCAGTGCCTCTCGCGCCTGTTCGGGCCGCCGTCCGGCAAGGATGATCGTGGCCCCGGCACTGTGGAGCGCCTTCACTGTCTCGGTTCCGATCCCCGAATACCCGCCGGTGATGAACACTGTCTTGCCCGCAAGGTCGATGCCTTTGACCACAACGGCAGCAGGCGTATCGTGTCCGAACCCCGAATTGAGCGGAGTTTGTGCGGTTGCCATCATCATTCTCCTAATGTGTTGCGCGCTCGGTCGTGGTGCCGACGCTGAAGGTCCGGGTGGTTTGCGCAAAGACGATGAAATTGCCATCGGGCCCCAGCACCATCAGTTCGCGCATGCCATAGCTTGGCCGGTCGATCGGCCCTTTGACATCGCGTTCGGGCAGACGATCGAGCCGGGGCTTGAGTTCGGCATACAGCGCATCGACATCGAGGCAGTCGATGTAAATGCCATAGCGCCGGTTTCCGGGCACATATTGGAGCGGTTCGCACAGGATGCGGATGCCTTCGCCGTCGCGATCGACATAGGCAAGGTTGGCCATGCGAACCTGCACGGAAAAGCCCAGAACATCGGTCATAAATGCCACCGCAGCATCGAAATCGGGCACATGCAGGAATGGCGTAATTTGGGTGACGTTACGGGCCATTGGGAGGTATCCCCCGTCTTCAGATTGCCAGACTATGCCGGAGCGTTCCATCGGGTTCAAGCGCGTTGCGGGTCTGGGGAGATGCAGCGTGCGCCCCCCATGCTGCGCTTGCGACGACCAGCGCGCCGACGGCTTGATGCAAAACCGCCAGCCAGATCGCCACACCGCTCATCACTGTCGCAATGCCGAGCAGAATCTGCACCCCGAAAGCCGAATGGATCGCGATCGAGGCGTTGTGGTTGCCTGCGCCTCTGGCCATCCGCCCGAGCAGCACCAGTGCCGCTACGGCGACAAACGCCCACCAGCGGTGCAGGAAATTGAGCAGATAGGGATCG
>JANOQL010000067.1:0-14493 GCA_031414835.1 Sphingomonadales bacterium
GTGCGGCAGCGGCATAGGCTTGGGCAACGGACAGCGCGGTCATCGCTCCACCGTTCCGGCAGCGATCATCGCATCGAGCGCGGCGGCATCGAGACCCAATCGCTCGGCGAGGATTGCGTGGGTATCTGCCCCCATCACTGGAGCAGCGCGCGGCACCTCGCGTTCAAGTTGTGGGACGGTCGCAAAGCTGCCGACGGCGGGGTAGGCGAAACCGCTGGGATTATCCGAAGTGGTGGCGAACATCGGGTTGTCAGCGATCAGCCGCGGATCTTCGACCGCTTCGACCATCGTGCGGTAGGGGCCATGGACAACGCCATTGGCATCGAATGCGGCGCAGAGTTCGGCATGATCGCGCGCGCCGATCGCGGCTTCGATGACGGCGAAGATCGCAAGCCGGTGGGTAAAGCGCGCGCCATCGTCATTGGCGAAGCTAACGTCGTTCGCCACCTCGATTGCGGCAATGTCATCTGCCAGCGCCAGTGCTTTGACCAGCCCGTTCCACTGCCGCTCGTTGATCGCGACGATCATGATGCGGACGCCGTCACGCGTCACGAAATCGCGCCCGATCGTGCCGAACACCGCATTGCCCAGCCGCTCGCGATCCTTGCCGGTATAGAGCACCTCGGCGACGCGCCCGAGATTGGCGGCCGAGCCCATCGCAATGTCAGTCAGCGGCAGCCGGATTTCGGCGCCCTCGCCAGTCTGGTCGCGACGGCGCAACGCAGCGAGCAACGCGAACGCGGCATAGGCACCGGTCAGCAAATCCCATGCAGGCAACACATGGTTGACCGGCTCATCGGAGAGGCCCGTCAGCGACGGATAGCCGACCACGGCATTGGCAGTGTAATCGAGCGCGACCGAGCCATCGGGCCAGCCCATGATCCGCACGGTGATCAGATCGGGGCGCACCGTTGCAAGTTTGTCATGCGCGAGGAAGCCCGACGCGGGCAGGTTGGTGACGAGAATGCCGGTCTTCGCAATCAGATCGACCAGCAGCGCGCGGCCGTCCTTGCTCGTCAGGTCGAGCGCGACGCTTTTCTTGGCGCGGTTCAAATTTTCCCATGACAGCGAATCATTGCCTTGCGTCACGGGCCAGCGCTTGAAATCCTGCCCGCCGCCGATCTGATCGACGCGGATCACCTCGGCCCCCATCTGCGCGAGGTAGAGCCCGGCGGTGGGTGAGGCGACGAAGCTTGAGACTTCGATCAGCGAAATGTCGGTGAGGAGGGGGTACACTTCTTATCCTCTCCATTTTTCTTGAAATGGGGAGGGGGACCGACACGCGAAGACGTGTTGGTGGAGGGGCCAGCACTGGTGCCGATGCCCCTCCACCATTTGACGTCTGCGCGTCAAATGGTCCCTCTCCCCATCGCAAGAACGATGGGGAGGATGTAGCAAAGACATCACCACACCGCCCCTTCGCGCGCAAATTCCCTCAGCAGATGCTTGGCGATCTGCAACTGCATGATCTGGCTCGTCCCCTCATAGATCCGCAAGATCCGCGCATCGCGGAAAAAACGTTCGGCGGGATATTCGGCGAGATAGCCCGCGCCGCCATAAATCTGCACCCCGCGATCCGCGACGCGGCCGCAGGTTTCGGACGCGAACAGCTTGGCCGCAGCGGCCTTGCGCAGGATATTCTCGCCCTTGTCGGCGCGCGCGCAGGCGTCGGCGATCATGCATTCGGCGGCGTAAAGCTCGGCCTCGCTGTCCGCCAGCATTGCCTGGATCAGCTGAAAATTCGAGATGGCCTCACCAAACGCCTTGCGCTCGGTGGCGTAACGGATCGCGGTATCGAGGATGCGGCGGCCCATGCCCACGCTCATTCCCGCGACCGACAGCCGCCCATTGTCAAGGCTCTGCATCGCGATCTGGAAGCCGCGCCCTTCTTCGCCGCCGACCAGCGCATCGCCGGGGATGACGACATCCTCCATGATGACATCGGCGATATGCGCGCCCGATTGCCCCATCTTCTTGTCGGGCTTGCCGATGCTGATCCCGGACGTGTTCATATCGACGATGAAGGCGGAGACGTGCGCGTTCTTCGCCAGTGCCTCTTTCGACGTCCGCGCCATAATCAGCCCGATTTTGGCGTGGGGTGAGTTGGTGATGTAACGCTTGGTGCCGTTCAGTTTATAGCCATTGCCCTCACGCGCAGCGAAGGTTTGCATTGCCGCGCTGTCCGATCCCGAACCCGGCTCGGTCAGCCCGAAGCAGGCGATTTCGCCCGACGCAATCCGCGGCAGCCAGTGCGCTTTTTGCTCGGGCGTGCCGAAATTCTTGATCGCACTCCCTGTCATTCCGACATTGATCGACATCGTGCTGCGATAGGCGGGGGCGGCATAGCTCAGCTGTTTGACCGTCTCGATATATTGGCTGATATTCATCCCCGCGCCGCCGAATTCTTCGGGGATGGTGATGCCGAACAGTCCCATCTCGCGCATTTCGGTCAGGATATCGTCAGGGATGCGATCGTGCGTGATGACATCGTCTTCAGCCGGGATCAGCCGTTCGCGCACATAGCGGCGCAGCTGATCGATGAAGGCGTCGAAGATTTCAGGGTCCATGCCGGTCATGCAAACCTCTTATATAGGGTCATAGGGAAACACATCGCCCGAGCGTTCATCGGCACGCGCGAAGCTCGGCGCGAATGCGGGGAGGAGTTCGGCGGCTATCGACTCTGCTGTCCAGCCCTCTGTCTTGGTCATCGACCGGATCGGGCGCGGTTTGGAAAACAGCACAATCTCATTCTTGCGCACCGCAAAAATCTGATTGCTGACGTCTTTCGCGGCATCCGACGCGAGAAACACCACCAGCGGCGCGATCTTGTCGGCGCTCATCGTCTTCAATCGCTCGACGCGCGCTTCTTCTTCGGGGGTCGTCGCGGGGATCGACGCGGTCATCCGGCTCCAGGCAAACGGCGCGATGCAGTTCGACCGGACGCCGGCGCGCGCCATATCGAGCGCGATCGATTGCGAAAGGCCAACAATGCCGAGCTTCGCCGCTGAATAATTGGCCTGCCCGAAATTGCCGATCAGCCCCGAAGTCGAAGTGAAATGGATGAAGCTGCCGCTGCCCTGATCCTTGAAATAGGGCGTCGCCGCCTTTGAGACGTTGAAGCAGCCGTTCAAATGAACGTCGATCACCGCGTTCCAGTCGGCATGGCTCATCTTGTGCCAGATGCGATCGCGCAGGATGCCCGCATTGTTGACCACGGCATCGATCCGCCCGAACGCTTTGACCGCATCTTCGACGATCGACGCAGCGCCTGCCGGATCGGCAACGCTCGCGCCGTTGGCCAGTGCCTTGCCGCCTGCTGCCACGATGTCATTGACCGTCTCTTGCGCAGGCGACAGGTCCGTGCCTTCGCCTTCGCCGCTGGTGCCCAGGTCATTGACGATGACGGCAGCGCCCTCTTTGGCACAGAGCAGCGCAATCTCGCGTCCGACGCCGCGTCCCGCGCCGGTGATCGCCACAACTTTGCCTGCCAGCATTTCGCCCATCAGCGTTTCTCCTTGGCCCCCAGTCCTTATGCGCGATCCGACTGCGCGCAAGGGGTTCAGTCTTCGAACCCCACAAAGGTCGCAGCTTCCGCCACCGATTTGCGTTCCGAAACGACGGCGTTCGCCGGAAAATCATGATCAGGCCAGCCGAGCGCGATGCTTTTGAGGATCACCTGATCGTCGGCGATCCCGGCATGTTCGCGCACGACGGGCGATTGCATGATCCCCTGACTGTTGATCACGCAGCCCAAGCCCCGCGACCAGGCGGCGTTGACGAGGGCTGTGGCGACCGCGCCGCAATCGAACGCGGTATCGTCGCTATCGGCCAGCACCTTGTCATAGGTGATGATCACGCAGACGGGCGCATCGAACTGACGAAAGCCGCGCAAGACCCAATCCTGCCGCGCTTCTGCATCGTCGCGTGCGATCCCCATCGCGGCGAACAGCTGCTTGGCAACGCCGATCTGCCGTTCGCGATGCTGGCCTGCGAATGCGGTGCCAGTGCGAAACTCACGCGATTGCGGCACGCCTGCGATCGTCCGTTCGGTGTTGCCCTTGCGAATCTTTTGGAGCGGTTCGCCCGAGATCACGTAGAAGTTCCACGGCTGCGTGTTCATCGACGATGGCGCGCGCATCGCGAGCGCAAGGATTTCTTCGATCAGCGCCTTGGGAACCGGATCGGGCTTGTATCCACGCGCACTGCGGCGGCTGGTGATGACCTGATCATAATGTGCGGGGTCGAAAGTCATGCAAGCTCCCTGTCTCGGTTCGCCGGTCGGTTAGGGAAACGCGTTTCCGAATGGAAGTCATGCTTTTGCTGGGGGTACATCTGCCGGAAACGCCACCTCGATTGCGCCAGCGGCAATGCTCACCGTCGCAGGTGTTCTGGCGACAACTTCGCCGTCGATCGAAATCCTGTGACGGGGCCGCGTCTTGATGGTCATGCGGACCCCGCGAAATTCGCGCGTGGTGCCGTGACGCGCGCGGAGTTTGGCGATGCTGGCAAACCAGCTCCACCCCAGCCCCCACACGCTTTTGCCGGTGACTGCCTGGATCACGATTTCACCACTGTCGATCGATTGGCTTTCGACCAGCTCTACCCCGCCGTGATGGGTGCCGTTGGCGATCCGCACCTCGGTCGCCCACAATTTGTCGCGGGTGCCGTCGTCATGCGTGATCGAAAGCCGGAACGGGCGAAACCGCAGCGCACACCACATCGCCCAGACAAGATAGCCGAATTTCCCCAGATACCGCTTCAGATTGTGCGGCACTGTCTGGGCGATCATGGGCGATAGCCCGATGGCAGCGGCGTTGACGAAATAATCGCCGTCGATCCGCCCCAGATCGATCCGCTTGCGTCGTCCGTGCGCGATGACTGCAATCGCACTATCCAGATCCTGCGGAATGCCGAGCGTGCCTGCAAAGCTGTTCGCGGTTCCCAATGGCACAAAGGCAAAAACCGTATCCGTGCCGACAAAGAAATCGACGTTCGAAGACAATGTGCCATCGCCGCCGCCGAGGATCACCATCGGTGCGCGCGCGATGGCGTCACGAATTGTCGGCTCCATGGTTGCCGGATCGTCGATTGCGTGCGCTTCGATCAGGTTGACGCCAGCCGCTGTCAGCTTGCTGCACACATCGCCGAACGAATCGGCGCCGCTGCGGCTCATCGCGTTGACCACAAGGATGGCTTCGCGGGGAAGCGGGAGCACGACCGTCATGTTCGTGCGTCCAGCCGATCACCATCGGTGCCTGTGTTGGCGATGGTCTGCGCCGCCCAGTGATGGCCATCGAAATTGAACCGCTGATGATCGCCACGCGCAAATCTGATCCCGTTCCACGCAATCACTTGCAACTCTACATCATCGTTTCGGTACGCGTGGATCCAGTTGAAGCTCTGGAGTTCGCTGTTGCGCAGCCGTGTCGAGGTTGCAGTGCCTGCCTGCATGACGAGCACCGATCCGGCATTATCGACCATCTTGTTTGCAGATTCGGCATAGGTGCGGTGGAAATGGCCCGCGAGCGCCAGATGAACACCGGCTTTGCCAACCGCCTTTGCGGCATCGCGGTGGCGGCCCACCGCTTCGCTCAATTCGCCGCCTTCGCCGATCGGCATGGCGTAAAGCGGGTGGTGCGTCACGAGGATGCGGGTTTTGGCAGACGGAACCCCCGCAAACCTGTTTTGCAAGATGGCAATCTGATCGCGGTTGATCCGCCCGTCCTTGATCGTCAGCGAGCGCGCGGTGTTGAGCCCGAGCACTGCCACATCGTCATTTTCGAACCATGGGCACAAATTGTCTTCGATGTGGCGCTTGTAACGGTCGAGCGGCGCGCCAAACCGGCGGATCACGTCATACAACGGCACGTCATGATTGCCAGGCACGACCAGCGTTGGAAACCCCATTGTGCGCAACCTGCAAAGATAGGCCGAGGCCGCGCGGAACTGATTGACCGTCGCGCGCTGCGTCAGATCGCCACTGATGATGACAAGGTCGGGCTGGTGGTCTTGCAACCAGCGTTCGGTACCCGCGACGATCCCGGGATCGTTTGCGCCAAAATGAATGTCGGAAAGATGTGCGATGCGGGCCATGACGGGAATAACAGTTTAGGGTGGTTTCGGTTCACGCGATATATCACGCCCGATCTTTTTCGAAGATCGCCACCCCGGCTGGTGCCAGACGGCGCGATCCAAGGATCGGCGTGCCGGATACGCTGCCGGGCACATCGACCGTTTCGGCGCCATAGTTGAACAGGTGGATTCGATTTCCGGCACAACGCATCCGCAGTCCTTCAGGCAGATCATGTGTGGTCAAACCGGCATCGCGCGCCGCTCGTCCCAGCACTGCCGTCGCCAGTTCGGCAGTTGGCCACGCCGCCAGATAGCGCACCTGTCCTTCACGCCAGCACGCCACTTTGCCGTCGTTTGCAATCAATTCCGCTTCGGCTTGAGTTTCAACCTGCTCGATCCAGTGCGCGATGGTGAAACCGTCGCCTGCATGCTCAAGGCCGGGGCGCAGGCTCTCGACCAGAGTCACTTTCCCTGGAAAAACAGTCTGGAGCGGTCCGGGTGGCAATTCAGCAGGGATGGCAAATTCAGCGGTGCGACTGCCGCTGCGCGGACCGATGACCAGATGGCCGGTAAACCGTTTCAACTCATCGGCGAGTGCGTCAGGGACGATGGGAAGGCACGGAATGATGCACAGCGCATAGCCGTTCAGCGATGCCCCTGGTGCCACGATGTCAATGTCGAGACCCAGTTTTCGGAGGGCAGTGTAACAATCGAACGCCGCCCACAACGCTGATAATTCCCCGCCCTGCGGCTGGATCGTCGTGACCCATTCGCTGTCATACCCAAATACCAGCGCCACGCTGCGCGGAGGGGATCCTGCCGGACCAAGCGCGATCAGGTCACGTGCGGATTGGGCGACTTCGCCCAAGCCCGGCGCGGCCACGCTATCGGGGCGCAAAAGTCCGGCATGATGCTGCTCTTGCGCTTGGGGGAACTGGCGCCAGCGGAAATAGCTGACGAGTTCGGCACCATGCGCCATCGCTTCGAGGGTCCAGAGCCTGACCATTCCGGGCAGCGGCGCGGGATTATAGCGTGCCCAGTTTACAGGGCCGGGCTGTTGTTCCAGCACCCACCAGCGGCCTCCAGCCGTGCACCCGCGATAAAGATCGTGATGGAATGCCGCGATTTCGGGGTGCCCCTGTCTGGCATAAGCCAGCTTGTCCGCGTCGCTGAACCGAAAGCTATCGAGAAACCCCAGCGGATAACTGTCCCACCCCGCGACATCGAGATCGGCACCGACATGGTGATGATCGAATTCGGTGAAGAACCCCATGAAATTATGGACGATATCGCGGCCCGGAGACAATGCCCGGAGCACTTCGGTCTGGGCGCGATTGAAGCTGGCAACCTGATCCGACGAGAACCGCCGGAACGCGAGCCAGTGCGCAGGATTAGCCTCGGTTACGGTCAGATTCGGGAGATCGATTTCGTCAAAGGACCGATATTCCATACTCCAGAAAACCGTGCCCCAGGCAGAATTCAGTGCATCGATATTTTCGTAACGCGCCGCCAGCCAGACGCGAAAGGCAGCAAGGGCAGCGTGCGAAAAGCTCTGCACCGTATCGTGGCAGCCATATTCATTGTCCGTCTGCCACGCGACGACCGCTGGCTCGTGGCCATAGCGTTGCGCCATGGCGCGGGTGATCCGGAGGGCTTCGTCACGATAGCCTTCGTTACTGAAACAATAATGACGGCGCGATCCGAAGCCTCGCGGGCGCCCATGCCTGTCGATCGCCACCATATCGGGCATCGTATCGACAAGCCATTTTGGCGGAGTTGCCGTTGGCGTGCCGAGAATGACGCTCAGGCCTTCATCGCGCAAAACCGCGATCGCCTGATCGAGCCAGGCCCAGTCGAACCGGCCCGGCTCTGGCTCGATCCGGCTCCACGCGAACTCTCCGATCCGGACCCGGCTCAGCCCTGCCTCGACCATCCGTCGCGCATCGTCTTGCCACTGCGATTGCGGCCAGTGCTCGGGATAATAGCACACGCCAAGACGCATCTGGGTGTTTCGGGAGTCAGTCATGATCGCGCAAATTCCCTATCCGTTGCGAAACGACAACCCCGCAGCAACGATTGCTCAACGGGGCAATTCTGTATGACCATTTACCCAAACATGGCGAGAATTATCCCAGTGGAAATTGGCATGTTTGACGCAGGGGAGGCGATCTTTACAGACGCGTGGGAATATCGAGGCCTGTGAACCCGGCGCTGTCGTTCTGGTAGCAGACACTGAACCGACATTGTGCGTGAGAGTTTTATGCTGTGAGCCTTTCAGACTTTCCACATCGCCGCCGGAATCTGTTGACGGGCGAATGGCTCCTGGTGTCGCCACACAGGGCTCAGCGGCCATGGCAGGGCGAAGACGCAACGCCTGCCAAGTCGAACCTGATTGTTCACGATCCTGCGTGTCACCTGTGTCCCGGAAACACGCGCGCGACGGGCACAGTCAACCCGCACTATGAAGGCGCCTTTGTTTTCGCCAATGATTTTGCCGCTCTGCTTCCAGATGATGGAGGCATTCACGAGGCGGCCGATGTGTTTGAAACGATGCCAGCCGCAGGTGAGGCCCATGTCATCTGCTACGCGCCCGATCACAGCGCGACACTCGCTCGCCTCGAAAAAAGCCAAATCGCCGAAGTCATCGAGACGTGGTGCGCGTGTTCGGCCGAACTCGGCGCGCGCTGGGCGCACGTCCAGATTTTTGAGAATAAGGGCGCGATGATGGGTGCATCGAGCCCGCATCCGCACGGCCAGGTCTGGGCGAGCGATTTCGTGCCCGAACTCGTCGCACGCGAAGACCATCGCCAGCGCGACTGGCTGGAAACCAAAGGCACGGTCTTGCTCGACGCTGTGATCGATGCCGAACTTGCCGATGGTCGACGCGTCATCGAGGTGAATGCGCACTGGCTCGCGGTCGTTCCGCATTGGGCCGCATGGCCATTCGAGACGCTGCTGATCGCCCGCGATCCGGTTGCACGGCTGGAAGATGTGTCACCTGTGGCACGAACGGCGCTGGCCGAACTCCTGTCGGCGCTGTTGCGGCGATACGATGGTTTGTTTCGCGTCGATTTTCCCTATTCGATGGGCTGGCACGGCGCGCCGCATCTTGGCGGAGACGATGTCGCGCATTGGCGTCTGCATGCCCATTTTTTGCCGCCGTTGCTGCGCTCTGCGACAGTTCGCAAACATATGGTCGGTTTCGAACTGCTCGCCGAAACGCAGCGCGACCTGACGCCGGAAAGTGCGGCAGAGCGTCTGCGCGCGGTCGAGATCGGGAGGTGACCCTGTTCGAGCGGACGCGCGCCGGGTTCGTGGCGACATATGGCGAGGAGCCTTCGGGAATTGCCTTTGCACCCGGCCGGGTCAATCTGATTGGCGAACATGTCGATTATAACGAAGGGCTGGTGTTGCCGATGCCAATCCCGGCGGGCACCGCGATTGCCTGGGGCAGTGCCAACCACGACACAGTCGAAGCTGTCGCGCTCGATCTGATGGGCGAACACGATCGATTTGAACCGAACTCGGCAGTTCCTCATCAGCCGGTCGACTGGCGGTCGTACGTTCGCGGGATGGCCGCCTGTTGGACCCAGCGCGGATTTCCAGCGACTGGAGTGCGGCTGGCTATCGCCGGAAACATAGCGAGAGGATCGGGCCTGTCGTCATCTGCCTCGCTTTGCGTTGCGGTCGGACGAGCGCTTGCCGCTGCAAACGGCGTTGCGTCTCCGCCGATCCATGATCTTGCGTTCGCTGCACAGCAGGCCGAGCATGAATGGGCAGGCGTGCGTTGCGGGATCATGGACCAGATGGCGGTGGCTGCTGGCGAGCCTGAGCATGCCCTGCTCCTCGATTGCCGCAGCCTTGCGATCCGACAGGTCATCCTGCCACCAGACTGGGCCGTGATGATCGTCCAGTCAGGGGTGCGTCGCGGGCTGGTCGACGGCCATTACAACGAGCGCCGTCGTGACTGCGAAGCCGCCGCTGCAATACTGGGGGTCACGTCTCTGCGCGATGCCAATGCCGAGGCCATCGCACAAGTGGTGCTCGATCCCAAAATCGGTCGCCGGGCGCGTCATGTGGTCAGCGAAATCGGCCGTGTCAGCGCGGCTGTCGAGGCCATTTCCGGCCACGATCTTGTGGCGCTTGGGGCAATCTTGCGCGAAAGTCATGCCTCGCTCCGTGACGATTTTGAAGTGAGCGTGGCCGCAGTCGATGGGTTGGTCGAATGTCTGAACACCGCAATCGGGCCAGTCGGCGGGGCGCGAATGACAGGCGGCGGGTTCGGCGGCGCGGTTGTCGCCGTGCTGGGGCGGAGCAACGTCAAGACAGTGGCCGCCGCCGTCTGTGCGGCGTACCGAACGCCGGCGGGGGACGTTCCCGATGTCGTGTTCGTCTGATGGGCTCACGCACCGAGAACAGCAACGATCAGTGCGTTGAATTGCGCGAAGGGGATACGGTATGCCGGGTTGCACCCAATCTGGGCGGCGCGCTCCTTTCGCTAAGCATCGGCGGTATTGATGTACTGCGTGCGACGCCTATCGGGTCAATGAATGTCACTGACACGGCGTGCTTTCCACTGGTTCCTTTTGCCAACCGCATTGCCGACGGCTGCTTCATTTTTGACGACCGAACCATAAACCTGCCAGCGGACCCTGCGAGCCCACCCCACGCACACCACGGGCACGGGTGGCGGAGACCGTGGCGTTTAGCCACCTTAAGCAGCTCTGCGGCGACACTGGAATATGTGCATCAGGCAAACAGCTGGCCGTGGCGGTATTGCGCAAGGCAGCAATTATCCGCGCTGGCAACAGGGCTGAGCATTGAGTTGGAAGTGACCAATCTTTCGGGCAGGTCAATGCCATGCGGATTTGGCCTGCACCCCTATTTCGACCTGGTGGCAAGTAGCTATGTCGTGATCGATGCGCCGCAATGCCTGCGTCCCGATGATCGCGGGATCCCGTGCCTTGCGACGCCTGGCCTCATGGGTCAGCAACGCCTTTCTGGACTTGCGGATTTCGATGCCCTGTTGCTTGATGAATCGGGCCGCGTGCTGATCGGCGCAACGGGCTGGGAGGTTGAAATGGTTGCTGAGCAGGTTGTGGGCTGGCAATTTTATCTGCCACCGGAGCGGCGCTACTTCTGCGTCGAACCTGTTAGCCACCGACCGAACGGTTTGGACAGTTTTGAGGGACGGGATGTCCTGTCCCCCGGCGAATGTCATAGCTGGAAAGTCCTTATCCGGCGGACGCGGTGATGCCGGAAAGCTGCTTACAAAGTATCGGCCTCACTCAGAATACTATATTCGAGCGAAGTCGCTGAGACAGAACAATCTCTGCGCGATTGGTCGGGGAAAGAGGATTCGAACCTCCGGCCCCTGCCTCCCGAAGGCAGTGCTCTACCGGGCTGAGCTATTCCCCGACCGAGTCGCGAAGCGGTGCACAACGCATCGCTTGATGCAGACCGTTCAACTAACGGCGGACGCTTTGCGTTTCAAGCCAAGTCGGCGCTTGCCAGCCGAAGGTCGGCACGCCAGTCTGTCTCGCAACAGGGAGAAAAATCATGCGCACATGGATGACGGCGGCTTCACTCGCCGCGATGGTGGTAGGCGGCACGGCACAGGCTCGGGAGCTTCGCCCCGATCAGGCCAAGTTCCGTGAACTGTACAAAGAACTCGTCGAAACCAACACGACGCTGTCGGTCGGCAGTTGCACGCTCGCCGCCGAACGCATGGCGGTGCGATTGAAGGCGGCGGGCTATACCGATGCCGATGTGACGGTGTTTGCCGATCCGGCCTTCCCCAAAGAGGGCGGGCTGGTTGCGAAACTCCCCGGCACCGAAAAGCGCGCCAAGCCGATGCTGCTGCTCGCGCACATCGATGTCGTCGAAGCCAAGCGTGAAGACTGGACGCGCGATCCGTTCGTGCTGATCGAGGAGAATGGCTTTTTCTACGCGCGCGGCACGTCTGACGACAAGGCGCAGGCTGCGATCTGGACCGATGCGCTGATCCGTTTGAAAGCGACCGGAGCCAAGCCCAGGCGCACGATCAAGCTCGCGCTGACCTGTGGCGAGGAAACGACCTACGCTTTCAACGGCGTCGAATGGCTTGCGAAGAACCACCCCGAGTGGATCGACGCTGAATTCGTGTTGAACGAAGGCGGCGGCGGGCAGCTCGACCCGCAAGGCAACAAGGTCGCTCTCGCGATGCAGGTTGGCGAAAAGGCGACGCAGAATTACCGGCTCGAAGCGACCAACCCCGGTGGGCACAGCTCGGTGCCGCGACCCGACAATGCGATTTACGATGTCGCGAATGCCTTGCGCACTGTGCAGGGTTATGAGTTTCCCGTGCGCTTCAACGACACCACCCGCGCGCATTTTGGTGCGCTCGCCAAGATCAAGGGCGGCGAGGTTGGCGCGGCGATGAGCGCATTGCTCGCCAATCCAGAAGATGCGGCGGCCAACGCGATCGTCTCCAAAAATCCGCAATGGCATTCGATGCTGCGGACAACGTGTGTGGCGACGTTGCTCGATGGCGGCCATGCCAACAACGCGCTGCCGCAGCGCGCGGGATCGAACGTCAATTGCCGGATTGCGCCGGGTGAGGATAAGGCCTCTACCCAAGCCGCACTCGTAGCGGCGATTGGCGATCCCAAGGTGTCGGTCACCCCAGTGCCACCGTTGCGGCCCATCGCAGTGCCACCGCCGCTCGATCAGAAGATTCTGGGGCCAGCCACGGCACTTGCCGCCAAGCATTTCCCGGGTGTGCCCGTGCTGCCTTTGATGTCGACCGGGGCCACCGATGCGGTGTTCTTGGGCGGCGTGAAAATGCCCGTCTACGGCGTGCCGGGAATTTTCGGTGAGGCCGATTTCAACGGCGTCCACGGCCTCAACGAGCGGATCCGGGTGCGATCGTTGTATGAAGGCCGCGACTATCTGTTCGATCTGGTGAAGGTGCTGGCCGGGGTCAAATGACCCCGGCCAGTCCTCGTCGTTACGCGCGCTTGGCCCCCCAATCGAGGTTGCGCGTGGCATACATCACGCCTGCCAGCGCCGCGAAGAGCATCAGCGATCCGATCAGCAGCGAGTAGGCCTCAAGGCTGAGCAGGATGTAGAGCACGGCATAAAGCGCGATCAGCAGCCCGCCGATAAACTGCGCGCGTTTCCAGCTTTTGAGCACGGCGGCGGAATATGCGGTGATCAGCCCGATGATCCCGGCACTCGCCACAAGGTAGGCGGGCATGAACCCGATCACTTCGGCAAAGGCGAGCAGCAGGATGAAGAACAGCACCAGCCCTGCGCCGACGAGCAGATATTCGACCGCCGAGACGCGAACGCCGCCGATCACATCGAACATCAGGAACGCGACAAAGGTGAAGCCGATGAACAGAAACCCGTATTTGGTCGCGCGGGTCACCTGATCGTAGAGATCGACAGGCTGGATGAGGTCGATGGTCATCGCGCCGGTTGCGCCCGGTGTTTCGACGCGTGACGAATCGAACCCGCTTTTGTCGACACCCGGCGATACGACGGGCGCGTCGTCGGCATTGACCAGAGACTGGCCGAGCGCGAGATTGCCGACGCGATAGGTCGCCTCGAACCCGGCATCGGTGACCTTGCGCGTCGTCGGCAGGAAGCCGCCGATGAAGCTCGGGCTGGGCCATGCCGATGTGACTTTCCACGTCGTGTCACCTGCGCGCGGGGCCAGCGTGAGTGACCCGTTGCCGCGAAACTTGTAGGCGAAATCGGCTATGATCGGACCATTGGGCAGCCCAGCGGCGTTGAGGCCGGTGAAGAAGCCCGACCCGCTGGTCGCACCCGGGCCATGGCCCGGTTCGAGTCGCAACTTGGTGCCGCCGACGCTGACTTCAGGCGGGGTGCCGAACAGCCCGCGCGCATCGGCGAGGCCGAAGCGGATTTCGGCGCGGTCATAAACCAGCACCGCCGGATCGATTCCCGTCCGCGCGAGATCGGGCGGCATCACAAAGCGTGCCTGCCCCTTCAAATCGGCCTCATAAACAATCGCTTCGTAGATCGAGCGCTTGCGCGGTTCGGGCTTGATCGCGGTCTGCAAGGTTGCGACTTCGGGAGACAGCACCAGTTCGCGCCAGACGGTCGAGGTTTTGACGACCTGTTTGCCGCCTTCTTCGACGGTTTCGGTCGCCTTTGCCTGATAAGGGATGACGAGCAGCGGCCCCGCGATGGTCTGCGGCCCGCCCCAGCCTTGCGTGATCGATACGCGTGCGGTTTCGGATTGCGACTGGCGATCGTAATTGAGCGCGTACACAGCAAGCAGCGGGATCGAGAGAACGAAGCCGACCAACAGGGCCAGCAGCAGTTTGTATCCGGGTG
This sequence comes from Sphingomonadales bacterium, assembly GCA_031414835.1. Taxonomy (GTDB): domain Bacteria; phylum Pseudomonadota; class Alphaproteobacteria; order Sphingomonadales; family Sphingomonadaceae; genus Aquisediminimonas. Next base: position 14,419 of record JANOQL010000067.1, read on the forward strand.
TTCGTTCGGTGCGGACAGGCGGTTCGCCCGCCATCGTGGCATCAGACATCAGCGATACTCCTTGGCTGAATTCAA
>JANOQL010000068.1:0-3575 GCA_031414835.1 Sphingomonadales bacterium
CATCTTCAACCGCAACGCCGTCGATTGCGCGACGGTGAGGCCAAGGTTCCGGGTGACAACCACCACAGAAACCTCGTTGAAGGTGCGGTTCAGCTCTTCGACCAGCGCGGGTTTTTGAGCACGATCCATGCCATTCTCCATACATGCCGGCGCAAGGCCACCGGCCCCGCGCAAGCGGTTCACGTCTGTCCGTGGGGAATGGGGATCGGGGCACGCGGACCGATGCGGACACGCGGCTGAAAATCTCATTTTCCCCGTCTCGGCTGGAAATTAAGGGGCAAGCCCCACCAACTGTCTCGGACGGCACCGCAACACATCCGAAGACATGCTGCAAGCTCGAGCGCCATTAGCGCGAATCACCGGCGGGTCAAGTCTCCGCGTTTCGCGTGTAATGGCCGCAATACATTTCCCACATAGTGGTGAAGTTTGCCACACCATGGCACCTTGATGCGTTGCATTCTGATACCCATATCGATTGTGCGGTGCAATAAATGGCCGAAACCTCCCGTTAACAGGTATCTGGCACGGGCACTGCTACGTGAATGCCAACAGCAAGACGATCACAGGAACCCCATCATGACCTCTGCCACCAACCGCCCCGTCTTTTTCGGCCGTGAAGATACGATGCTCGGCATTTGCGAAGCGGTGGGGCAGGATTTCGGGTTCAACCCCAACTGGCTGCGCGTGGCATTCGGCGCAGTTCTGGTGCTCAATCCACCCGTGGTGATTGCGAGCTATTTCGCGCTCGGGCTGCTGGTGTTTGCGTCACGCATCTTCGTGCGCAATCCCAAGGCCGTTAATGTGACCGAAGCCGACGTGGTGACGCTGACCCCGCGCGCCGCCGCTCCAGAGCCAGCTGAAGCTGAATACGCGCTCGCGGCGTAACCTGCAAAGGGAGTCAGCGGATCACGCGTTTTCGAAGGGCAAGCGCACAACACGGCGCTTGCAACCTCAGGAGACACAGTGATGCGTAAATCATTCATCATCGCCATTGCGATCGCCGCCCCATTGGCGATTGCAGCCACATCTGCCGGTGCGCGGATCAACGAGCGGCAGGATCGTCAGCAGGCCCGAATCGACGCCGGCATCGGCAATGGTCGGCTCACCGCGCGCGAAACCGCCAATGTCGAGCGGCAACAGGCGCGGATCGATGCTGCCGAAGCGCGTGACCGCGCCGATGGCGGACGGCTGACGCTTCGCGAACGGGCACGGATTGAAAACCGGCAGGATCGTGCCAGCGCCAATATCTATCGCAAGACGCACAATCGCCGCGGGCATTGACCGGGCAGATCCGCAGCACCGGGCTTGTCGGGCTGGCGTTTCCACCGCATGATCAGCGGATAAAGGGTCGCGCGGGAGAGGCTGGTGCTACGGATTTTGATCGTTGCCGTTCTGGCGTGCGCGACCTTTGGTCAGCCTGTTTCAGCCAAGCGTGTTGCGCTTGTTATTGCCAATTCAAAATATGGTTTTGCGCCCGCACTCAAGAATCCAGCTGCCGATGCGCGACTGATCGCCACAGCATTGCGCTCGGCAGGTTTCGATACCGTCGATCAAGTCGCCGATCTTAACAAGGCCGCACTCGAGGCGGCGCTGCTCCGCTTTGGCAAACGCGCCGAGACTGCCGATGTGGCACTCATCTATTTTGCAGGCCACGGCATTGAAGCTGGTGGGGAAAACTACCTAATCCCAACCGATGCCAAGTTGGAACGCGATCGCGATCTCGATGTCGAAGCGACGCGGCTTGATACGGCGCTGCGCATGGGCGATGGCGCGCGGATGCGGATCGTGATCCTCGACGCGTGCCGCAACAATCCGTTCCTGGCTTCGATGCAGCGATCGGTGCGGTCTCGCGCGGTGGGTCGTGGGCTGGCGACAATAGAACCTGAGGGCGAAACGCTGGTCGTGTATGCGGCGAAGGCGGGCGCGACTGCATCCGATGGCGATGGTGCCAACAGCCCGTTTGCGAGCGCACTGGCGCAGCGGATCGTGGAGCCGGGGCTTGAGATCGGGATCATGTTCCGGTCTGTCCGCGATGACGTCCTCAAGCGCACCAATCGCGAACAGGAGCCGTTTACTTACGGCTCACTGTCGGGAAACGCGTTCTACTTTGTGCCACCGCGCGCGACGGCTGGCGGCACAGCCATACAATCGCCCACGGCTTCGGATGAATCGCTGTTCTGGCAGGGCGCGATGGCGGCCAACACCCCATCGGGATTTCGCGACTATCTTGCAAGATACCCCAAAGGCCAATTCGCTGGGCTGGCGCGCGAAAACCTTGCGCGGCTGACCGCACCACCTCTCCCCCAGGCCGGTTCCCAAATTGGTGGCGCAAGCACCGGCATGGTCGTCGGCCAATCGCGATATGATAACGGAGTGTTTCCTAACATGTCGCGGGCGTTCACTGCCACTGGCCATGCGATGCGCCCCGCAGGCGAAGCCGCCGAAAATGTCGAGCGGTTTGCGTTCAAGCCTGATCGGGGATTGCGATCCCGATTGCGCGACAAAATGCTGAGCTTTTACGGAAAACCCGGCAGTGAGTATCGCAAGCAGTTCGAGGCGATCTATCCGAAAGACGATCCCTTTCGCCTCGCCGCCCCCTTTGTTGCGCAATACGGCCTGTCGTTCGACAACGCCGCCGATGCGGCATTTGCCCTGTTCGAATCATATCGCAGGCAGGGAACCGCGCAATGGCAACCACCCACGCCGTTGCAGGCCGATATGGCGCGCAAACAGATCAGCCTTGCGATGCGCCGCGATCCGTTCTTCAAGACAATGACAGGCGCCGATCTGCAAACTGCAGCGGACGGCATGTGGCTGACCACCTCCGGCAACATCTATGTCGAACAGGGGATCGCCAAGCAGGTTCGCTCCACGCAAAGGGAATTCAGCGACCGCATTTCCGGAGTGATCGAGCAGGTGCTTGGGTTTTCGATTGCAACGCTTCGGCTGACCGATGATGGCTATATGACCTATGTGCCTGCAAATCCCGCAGCGCCCAAATGACAATGGCCGGGCGTTTCCACCCCGCCATCGTTTGAGATTTCAATGAAACCCGTTGACGTTATGCGCCGGTCAGCTCCGCGACATCGATCTTCACGCCGGGGCCCATCGTCGAGCTAACAGAGGCCTTCTTCAGATATTTGCCCTTAGCGCCCGATGGCTTGGCCTTGGTGACGGCATCGACAAGCGCATCGAAGTTGGTGCGCAGATCGGCAGCTGTAAAGCTCGCCTTGCCGATCCCGGCATGGATGATCCCGGCCTTTTCGACGCGATATTCGATCTGGCCGCCCTTGGCCGCCTTGACCGCTTCGCCGACGTTCGGCGTCACAGTGCCGAGCTTCGGGTTGGGCATCAGACCCTTGGGGCCAAGCACTTTACCCAGGCGCCCGACAAGACCCATCATATCAGGCGTTGCGATGCAGCGTTCGAACTCGATCTTGCCGCCCTGAACGATCTCGAGCAGGTCTTCGGCACCAACGACATCGGCTCCTGCTGCACGCGCCTCGTCGGCCTTGTCACCGCGTGCGAACACGCCGACGCGAACGGTCTTGCCGGTGCCCTTTGGTAGCGTCACG
>JANOQL010000069.1:0-4357 GCA_031414835.1 Sphingomonadales bacterium
GGCAGAGGCGGCGCGTAACGAAATCGAAAGCCACTGTTAAACCGCAATGACCACCATTTCCCCAGAACGGATCGCAGCGCTTCTTTCGCGCCGCGAAGAGCTTTCGGCGCAGTTGGCGACGGGCGAATTGCCGCGTGAACAGTTTGTGGCGTTTTCAAAGGAATATGCCGAGCTTGATCCCGTCGCCGATGCGGCAGGCGATTTGCAGCGGCTTCGCGGCGAACTGACCGGGCTTGAGGCAATGCTCGCCGATCCTGAGATGCGCGAGATGGCCGAGGATGAAGTGCAGGTTTTGCGCGAAACTATCCCCGCTGCCGAACGCGCGTTGGCGCTCTCGCTCCTCCCGCGCGATGCGGCTGACGAACGGTCGGCGATGCTTGAAGTGCGCGCAGGGACAGGGGGCGATGAAGCCGCGTTGTTCGCGGGCGATCTGTTCCGCATGTATTCGCGCTATGCCGAATTGCGCGGCTGGAAGGTTGAGCTGATCTCGGCGTCTGATGCCGATATGGGCGGGTTCAAGGAAGTCGTGGCCAGCGTTACGGGCAAGGGCGTATTCGCGCGGCTGAAGTTCGAAAGCGGCGTTCACCGCGTGCAGCGGGTGCCTGTTACCGAAAGCGGCGGGCGGATTCATACATCGGCGGCGACGGTCGCGGTGCTGCCCGAGGCTGAGGATGTCGATGTCCAGATCGATGAGGCCAAGGATTTGCGGATCGACATTTACCGCTCGTCGGGGCCGGGGGGGCAGTCAGTGAACACGACCGACAGCGCGGTGCGGATCGTGCATATCCCAACCGGGCTTGTCGTCATCCAGCAGGATGAAAAGTCGCAGCACAAGAACAAGGCCAAGGCGCTCAAGGTGCTGCGGACGCGGTTGTACGAGCTTGAGCGCGAACGGCTCCACGCTGAACGCGCGGGGTCGCGCAAGGCAATGGTCGGTTCGGGGGATCGTTCGGAGCGCATCCGCACCTATAATTTTCCGCAGGGCCGCGTGACCGATCACCGGATCAACCTGACATTGCACCGGCTGCCTGAAATCCTCGAAGGGGCTATGGACGAACTGGTGTCGGCGCTGATCACCGCTGATGAGGCCGAGCGGCTGGCGGGCCTCGACGACGCTGGATAGGCGATCATGACATTTCATAATCTGCTTGCGACGGCCGCCGGCCGGCTGGCAGTCGTCAGCGATACGCCGCGGCTCGATGCCGAACTGCTGCTTGCCGATGCGATGGGCGTCGATCGCATGGAATTGCTGCTGGTGATGCAAACGATGCAAGGCGGCGCGGGGACAGGCAACGCGATGACTTCGAATGCAAAGGCGCTGCTGGCGGGCTTTGCGATGCGGATCGAGCGGCGGCTGGCGCATGAACCCGTCGCCTACATCCTCGGCACCCGTGATTTCTGGACGATCAGCCTCGATGTTTCCCCCGGTGTCCTCATCCCCCGGCCTGATAGCGAAACGCTGATCGAAGCGTGTCTCGACTTCGCTCGACATGAGCGGGACTATGACTGGCCGACGCGCATTCTCGATCTTGGTACAGGGCCGGGGACGCTGCTGCTCGCAGCGCTCGATCAATGGCCGCACGCGACCGGGCTTGGCATCGAGGCGTCCGAACACGCGATTGCCGTCGCGCGCGTCAATGCCGAACGGATTGCGCCGGGGCGCGCCGAAATCCGCCACGGGAATTGGGCTGATGGCGTCAACGAACAGTTCGACCTGATCCTGTGCAATCCCCCTTATGTCGAAGATGATGCGCGGCTCGACGCGCAGGTTCGCGACTGGGAACCGGCAGCGGCGTTGTTCGGGGGCGTGGACGGGCTCGATTGCTACGGCCAGATCATTCCGCAACTGCCTGGGCTGATCGCTGCGGGGGGTATGATCGCGCTTGAAATCGGCCATACACAAGCTGAGCCAGTGTCGGCGCTATTCCGGTCGTACGGTCTGCTTCCGCATTTGCGCCGTGATCTGGCAGGCCGACCGCGCGCACTTATTCATTTTGCGCTTGGAAACCCTGTAGAAGGCGTCTAATGCTACATAAGGAAGCGCTGGCGAAATGGCCCGCCCTTCCGGCCCCCACCATCGCAAAGCCGGTAAAATGATTTTTCCGGCTTTGAAAAGCGGCAAGAGCGCTGGCCGGGGTCGCGGAACAGACAGAATGGATTTCTGCATCAACACCCGGAATAAAGGGACAGATTTTGCTCAATAATCGTCAGCAGTCCGGTCGCCGTCGCGGCCGGGGTGGACAGCGCCAGCAGGGGAATGGCGGACGCAGTCCCGAACAAGGCAATCGCATCGACAATCGTGCGCGTGGCAATGCCCCGCAAATGCTTGAAAAATACAAGACGCTTGCGCGCGATTCGCAGATGGCGGGCGATCGGGTGATGACCGAATATTATCACCAGTTCGCCGATCACTATTTCCGCGTCGTTGCCGAAACCCGCGCGCGCTTCGAAGAACAGCGCCGCCAGCGAGGTGACTGGCAAGACGATGATGACGGCTATGACGGCGAAGAGCGTGCCGACAATGACGATCAGAATGGCGACGATAGCGACGATCAGGAGGGTCAGCGTGATGCAGATCCGCGTCGCGGCAATCGTGACTATGTCAAAGAGCAAGGTCGTGACCAGAACCGTGAACAGGGCAGGGGCGATCCCCGCGACCAGAATCGCGAGCAGAATCGCGAACAGGGTCGCGACCAGAATCGCAATCGCGAACCCCAGCGTGACCAGCAGCGCGATCCGCAGCGCCAGCCGCGCGAAAATCGCCCCCGCGACGATGTTCGACCTCGTGAAGAAGCCCGTCCTCGTGAAGAATTCCGGCCCCGCGAAGATACTCGTCCTCGCGAAGAGGCTGGCAACCGCGATGCGGAGCGGGCGTCACGCCCCCGTCGTCCCCGTGACGACCGCAATGGCAATGTGAGGGCCGAGCGCGAAGACGAACCCGCCACAATCGATATTGCGGTTCTGCCGCCATCATTTGGCAGCGATGGCCCGATCATGCCCATCGCCGATCTTCCGATGGGCCTCGAAGGCGAAACCGATGAAGCGCCGGCGCCAAAGCGTCGCGGTCGCCCGCGCAAAGTCGTCGTGGATGCCGAAGCAAACTGACTGAGTGACCGGTCCTGAGGGGCGGTCACTGCGCTTTCAGGCTGCTGGCGGAGCGGGTGGGATTCGAACCCACGATGGGCTTTTGACCCATACTCACTTTCCAGGCGAGCGCCTTCGACCACTCGGCCACCGCTCCGCATGCTCTGGAAGGCCACGCCCCTAGTCGCGTGGGCCCCGTGGTGCAACCCGAGCCGTGATCAGAACCGCCCGGTCAGTTGCACACCATAGAGCCGTGGTTCGGCAGGGATGAAGGTCGGGATGCCGAACGCACCACCAGTGTTCCCCGCATCGAGCAGATAATCCTTGTTCGTGAGGTTGCGCGCAAACGCCGCGATCTCGAACGCATCATCGGCGAACGCCACGCCGGCCTTGATGTTCACGAGCGTGACCGCCTTTTGCGAGATCAGCGGGTTGTTGGGCACTTCGAAAAAGATGCGGCTGCGATGCGTGACGGTTGGCGTGGCAAACACGCGCGCGTTTTCTCCAACCGGCACATCGAGTGTGAATCCGCCTGCGGCCTGCACCTCGGGTTGCAGCCGGAAGCGTGCGCCGCGGAAATTGGGTGCGATATTGGCCTTGTTGTCGATCCCGCCATCGATGTAGCCGATATTGGCGAAGACATTGAGCCACGATGCGGGGCGCAGTTCGACTTCGGCTTCGACGCCGAAATTGGAGGCCGAACCCGCACTTTGCGTGCGGGCAATGCCATCGGACCCGATGATGCTGACCTGGAAATTATCGTATTTCTGGTAATAGACACCGAGGCTGCCCGATACGATCCCGGCGCGGCCCTTGAGCCCGACTTCATAGTTCCACACATTTTCGGCAGCGACTGGAGTGAAATTCGCGACCGGCCCGGTCGGCGTCGATCGCGCGCCCAACTGGACGGTGGCCGAACGCCGCCCCTTCGATGCGGTCACAAACCCGTTAACGTCATCCGAAAAGCGATAGAGGATGTTGAAGCGCGGCAGGATCGCCGAAAAACTATCCTCGACGCGGAAGGTCTGCCCGGCGGTATCGACCTGGCCCGGGATCAGCGATGCCTGATTGCCGATCACGGTGCGTGGCACGACCGCGCGGAAGCCCGAGCGGCGCTTTTCAATGAGCGCGCGGACGCCTGCTGTGATTTCGACCGAGGGCGTAGGGATCCAGGTGCCATCGGCAAACGCCGAATAACTGTCATTCTTGCCCTGGTTTTCGAATACCGATTGATACGGGATCGCGGTGGCGGCACCGCGCGTCAGGATCGCGG
>JANOQL010000070.1:0-1939 GCA_031414835.1 Sphingomonadales bacterium
GCGCGCTTGCGGTCATCGCCGCGGCGAAACAGGATGATTGATCCTGCTACAAGCGCAATCACGCAGACCATCGTGACCGATAAAAAGATATCGAGTGTGGCGCCTTGAAACACCGGTCAGCCTGTCATTGCGGCGTAGCGCGCATCATCGATATTTCCGCCCGACAGCAGCACGAGCGTGCGCTCGCCCGGCTCGATCAGCCCCGATAGCACCGCAGCCAGCGCAATCGCACCGCCAGCTTCGAGCCGCAAGCCCAATCGATCGCGCGCGGTCCGCATCGCATCGCAGATCGCCGCTTCGGGCACCGCGACGCCTATCGCACCGCGCGCTTTCAATATGTCGAATGTGAGATCGGCTACACGCAGCGTGTGGAGCGCATCGCACGGCGTCGGCGGCGGATTGGGGGCGACGGGAACGATGTGTCCGGTCGCCAACGACCGCGCCATATCGTCCCAGCCCTCGGGCTCTGCAATGACGATTCGGGCACCGGGAACCGCAAGTGCCAGCCCTGCCGAAAGCCCGCCTCCGCCACATGGGGCAACGACGAGGTCGGGCGCGTCGACGCCCGCCGCTGTCAATTGTGCGACGGCCTCGATACCTGCGCTGCCTTGGCCTTCGATCACCCAAGGATCGTCGTAACTCGGGACGACGATGCTGCCGCGCTCATCGGCGATGGATTGGGCAATCACCGCGCGGTCCTCATTGAGCCGGTCATACAGGATGATGTCGGCCCCCAGAGCGCGCGTGCCGTCAAGCTTCACCTGTGGCGAATCGGTGGGCATCACGATCGTCGCGGTAATGCCGAGCCGCTTTGCCGCCCACGCCACGCCCTGTGCATGATTGCCGCTCGAAAACGCAACTACGCCGCGCTCGGCCTCAGCCTCTGTAAGGTCGGTTAGCCGGTGCCAGCCCCCGCGCAATTTGAATGCGCCCATCGGTTGCGCCGATTCGATTTTGCACCACAGCGTTGTCCCGCACGCATCGAGCGCCAGAAGCGGTGTGTGCGGCACGACCGATCCGATCTTTGCGAACGCCCGCAAAACGCCCTCGCGCGACGGGATTCTCGACGGTGACAGCAGCTTGTCCATGCCACACGCCATCCCCCAATCGATGCTGCTTTACAAGAGGGCCAGTGCTGCATATACGCCCCATCGCTGCCCCAAGGGGACTTCCAATAACCGTAAGGCAGCCTTGAACCAAAACTACGCCTTTGGAGGTCCCTTGAATTGCACAGCCATCATAACGCGCTGGGGCTAGCTGCCCCCGTTGACACCGCAACCGGTGCCGACATCGCCATTTTGCGCCCGGTGCAGCCGGTAACGCTTCTTCGTCCGCATGCGGCCCACCGCGCGGCGCAGTTCTTCGTGGAAAATTTCCCGGGGCGCTCGCTTTATGCGGTCAAGGCCAATCCATCGCCCGATCTGATCGAGCTGCTGTGGGATAGCGGAATCACGCATTACGATACCGCGTCGATCGCCGAAGTGCGGCTGGTGCGATCGCTGCTGCCGGGTGCGACCTTGTGCTTCATGCACCCGGTGAAGGCCGAAGAGGCGATCCGTGAGGCCTATTTCGATCATGGCGTCCGCACCTTTTCGCTCGACAGCCTCGACGAACTCGAAAAGATCGTCCGCGCGACAGAAGCGGCCGACGATCTGACCTTGTGCGTCCGTCTGCGGGTGTCGTCGGATCATTCGAAGCTCAGCCTTGCCTCCAAGTTCGGTGCTGAAGCGCACGAAGTGGAGCCGCTGCTGATGGCGGCACGTCAGGCGTCTGATGCGCTCGGCATCTGTTTCCATGTCGGTAGTCAGGCGATGACGCCGCTCGCTTATACCGAAGCCTTGGAGCGTGTTCGCGCGGCGATCGTCTCGGCGGCAGTCACCGTCGATGTCATCGATGTTGGCGGCGGGTTCCCCAGTGTCTATCCGGGGATGGAGCCGCC
>JANOQL010000071.1:0-3281 GCA_031414835.1 Sphingomonadales bacterium
TCTGAAGCGCCATTGCTTCATCGCATCGTGGCCCGAACTGGCCGGATCGCATCCGGTATCCTCGGGACGACATGGCACGCAAACAAAGTCTCGACGCGACACTCGCTGTCGTCCTCACCGACGGCAGCACCCCAAAGCAAAAGTCGTCGAGCCCGGGTGCACCGTGGCAAGACGCACCGGCCGCTTGTCCTCCCGCTTTTACCGCGCGTCGCGCGATCAAGGGAAACTTGTGTCTGGCGACAGCGATCATCCGGCGATGTCCGAGCCATCTCGCGCCAAGCCGCCAAGGTTCGCTTGCGACAAACCTCGTTCTCCTCGGCGGCCTCTGCGTGAACCCGTCTATTTCACGCAGAAGCCGCAGAGGCCGCAGGGGATTCGATGGTTGGGCCAATCACCCCTCGCGTGAGGGCGCGCCTTGCTCTCGCGATAAACGCAACGTCATCGCGCTCTACACCCGGTTGCCCGGCATCGGCAGCAGGTCGGGCCAGCCATATTTGTCCCACGCCGCCGCCATCCCGATGGCTTGCGCAAAGGGAATGAATTCGGGGTGTTGCCAGATCTGGCGGATCGGATCGATATCGGCCCAGATCGACATCAGGCACGCAAGATTCTGCAGCGTGATCCGCGTGCCGATGGTTTTGAACAGCAGATCGGCATAGCCCATGAACACGGCTGGCAAAGTGATGGCCAGATGTTCCTTGTCGATCATTGTCGTGTGAAGAAAATCGAGCGTCCGGCAATAGGTTTCGCGGTCCTCGGGCCGCCCGCTGCACACGCCTTTCGCCGCAACAAGCCAATAGGCATCCATCATTTCGGGTGACATCGGCGCGATACCGGCTGGCGGCGGGATGCTGTTGTTGAGCATCAACCGGCTGTGCTGATACTGATCGACCGCCACCTCGTAATTGCCTGCGGCTGCATTGGCGACCCCCAGCCACATCGACGGAAACCCCAGATCGACACATCTCTGCGCGTCGGCAATCGCCGCATCGATATCGCCAAGGTTCAACTGCCCCGCCGAGCGTATCATATAATGGCGGCCATCGACCGGGTCTTGATCGATGGCCTCATCAAGGTATCGCATGGCGTCTCGTGTGAGCCCGCAAAACAGCAGCAATCCCCCCAGCCGAACCGCAACCGCCGGATTGTTGGGCTCAACCTCATATCCCTTGAACGCCAGATCAAGGCAGCCAACGATGTTGTTGCAGGTGAGTTGGTGAAGGCTCAACAAGCCATAGGCCATACCCAGATTTGGCTTGATCGCGATCGCCTTGCGCACGCAATCGGCCATGATTGCCGATGCCTCGGTGAGGTCGGTATCGACGAGATATATCCCCATGCGCTGGCGGATATCTCCCAGAAGAACCCAGGCTTCGGCAAAGTTCGGATCGAGTGCTACGGCCTCTTCAACCAATCCAGCGGCGCGCGTCAGAACCCCATCACCAAACAATCGCGCATTCAAGGCGCGGCCCTGAAGATAGAGATCATAGGCCGCCTTGCTGGGGGTGAGATCGGGGACAAGCGGGGGCTGCATCGCAATCCCCAGCGCGCCGCCAATCGCGGCTGTCACAGCCTGCGCCACATTTTCCTGAAGTGCGAACACATCGTCGAGGCTGCCATCGAAACGGCCCGCCCAGAGTTCGAAACCGCTTGCACCATCGAGCAGATGAACATGGACGCGAACCGCCTCGCCCTGCCGCTGAACAGCACCTTCGATCAGATGCGATACCTGCAACGCGCGCGCGATATGAGGCAACGCCAGCGGACTGTCGCGAAAGTGGAATGACGATGTTCGCCCTGTGACCATCAATTGCGGCACCTGGCCCAGCGTCGAAATCAACTCTTCGGCCATGCCCTCGACAAAATAATCGGCGCTATCGCCGCCAGCATAGGCCCGGAAGGGCAGCACAGCGATGCGAGTCCGGCCATCGACTGGCGCAGGCAGCAATTGGCTGGGCAATGGCGTGCTCCGGATTGCCCACGCATCGTGAAGCCGCGCGGCAGTTGCGGCATTGCCGGCGCGGTGTAGCCGATCGACGGCGTCCGCCACGGCTGCGCCGATCCGAAGTTCGATTTCGCCGCGGCGCGCGCTCAACCACTCACTCAGTCGATCGCTCAAGTGCATCTGGCCTAGCAGGGGGTTTGCGCCGATGGCGTGAAGCATCGTGCTGACCTGCTCGACATCGCCGACTGCAAGTGCCTGTTCGAGATCGCCAAGGTCGGTCTGGATGCGCCCTGTAACAAGCCCTATTCGTTCGCGCGTGATCGACAGGATTGCGCACCCGTTTGCCTCAAGCGACTTGCCAAGTTCGAGAAGGCATTGCCGCAAGCTCGCGCGCGCCTGCGCTTCGAACCGGCCCGGCCACAACAGGCGCGTCAGCGTGTCACGCGCGATTGCGTTTTCAGGCGCAAGGCACAGCATGGCCATCAACGCGCGGGCGCGGCGATTGGCGAGCATGATTGCCGATCCGCCGGGGGTGTAGAGCGCAAAGTCTCCGAACAGCGCGGCTCTTACAGGTGCCTCTCCGCCCGCAAGCGCGTCCAAGGCTTTGGTGCCACTTTGTTCATCGGCCATTGCCGCAGCGCCCCCTGATGTGAAGGCTAGTGCGAACGGGGAACCAATACCAGTGTTTGATGCAGGCGATCCCAGCGCTGCGCCTGTAACGCAAGCATTGGTCTGTTACCGATTCTCGAGCCGCGCCAGTTGTTCGGCGGCAGCTTTCCCGGCCGCACTTGCAGGAGCGGCTTTGACCGCAGCGTCCCACGCCGTGCGCGCGGCTGCATCGCTGCCCGACAGCACTGCGATATTGCCCGCTTCGAGCATCACACCGGGTTCGTCGGGGGCGCGTTTTGCCGCTTCTTCGATGTCCTTTGCCGCACGGACAAGATCACCATCGCGCCGCGCCATCGTGGCCGACAAGAGCCAGCCCAAAGGATCAGCAGGCACGAGCTTGAGCGCCTGATCGAGATCGGCACGCGCGGTTTTGCTTTGCCCCAGCATCGCTGTCGCCCGCGCGCGATCGAGATACGCCTCGCCCAGTTCTTCGCCCTTGAGCACACCGCTGACGATGGCCGATTCGAGGAAGCCGCGCGCCTTGGCGGCATCGCCGCCTGCCAACGCGGCATTACCCGCCTGCACCCAGATCCGCGCCGCGCGTCCGTCACGATCGCGTTCGGCCTCGCGCGCCGCCTGTTCGAACGACGTCATCGCAGGAGCCCAGCGTTTTTGAGCAGCATAAGCCAGCCCTTCGCACTGGCGCGATAGCACGCCGCCGCCCTTG
>JANOQL010000072.1:0-7502 GCA_031414835.1 Sphingomonadales bacterium
GACGCTGTTCGACGCTCAGCATCAATCCGCTATCGCACAATGATCGCCGATCAGCGTCTTAACCGGCTAGAGGCGCGTGATGACATCCGGCGCTGTATTTACGCCTACGCTGAAGCCGGTGACAGGCACAACGCGCCGGAGGTTACGGCAACTCTGTTTACCCGCGACGCGGTGTATACGGTGGAAGGGTTCAACACATTTACAGGTTGCGCTGAAATCACCTCCGGGCTTGCTGCGATCGGGCGGGATCAGGTGGCGTGGTCGTTCCATTTGCCTGGTCGCATACTCATGACAATCGACGACGCAGGTCATACCGCAAATGCCGAATGGGTTGTTTGGGAACCGGCCAATATGGTCATGGAGGGGCAAGAAAACCCCTACTGGCTCGCAGGCGCATATGCCGCAACGCTGGACAGATCCGAGGGGCAATGGAAATTTGCCGAGATGACACTCAAGGTCAAATTTTTCACGCCGTTTGCGGGGCCATGGACGCCCGTCAAAGACGAATTCGTCTTCCCGGGATAATGGCACCGCTCGAAATGATCGATAAAAATATGATACGAATTTGCGACACGTCGGAGGTCGCGGACGATCGCGGCTGCAAAGTTGAAATTGAAGGTTTTGGTGCGGTCGCGATATTCCGTTTCGAAGATTCATACTTTGTCGTCGATGATCAATGCACGCACGGCCTTGGATCCTTGTCGGATGGAAAAATTGCAGGCCCTCAGGTGATCTGCCCGTTCCATCGGGGCGCTTTCAATTTCATCACAGGCGAGCCAACAAAAGCGCCCTGCACGATCGCGCTCAAAACATATCAGGTCGAAGTGGTTGGCACGACGATCTGCATCGTCAAACTGGATGCTACCGACTGAAAATCGAGGTGCGCGGTGTCAGGCTCGGGAGCTAACCGCGCCGTTCGCTTCAATTTTGCGCTAAACCACTAAACCTTGCGCCTGCTTGGTTGCTCACATCGCGCCGCATGATCATGCCCGAATGGCAAAGAGCTGAAGTTTCTGGCCAGCGCCTGGGGCGTCTGTGCCCAGCACGAACGGCCTGTGAAACGAGTGTTGGGCAAAAAAAGGGGAGAGCGAGCGTGCGTCATATCAGAGCAAAGCAAGTTTTAGTCACATCCACCGCAATCCTGCTGTTCGCGTCAGCGAGCTGGGCCGCGAGCGCAAATGCGCAGACAGCGCCTGCCGAAGACGATGCCGAAGCAAGCTCGGGCGTTGAAGAGATTATTGTCACGGCGCAGAAGCGCAATGAATCGCTGCAAGATGTGCCGATCTCGATTGTTGCATTCAATGGGGAGACGCTGACCAAGCGCGGGGTGACAAACACCAACGATCTCCCGCTCGCGGTGCCAGGCTTCCAGATCGCAGGCTCTGCGCAGAACAATCTCTATTTCATCCGTGGGATCGGATCACAACAGGTCGGCACTGGCACGTTTGCCGCGGTGTCTACATTCGTCGACGGGGTCTATGCTCCGTTCACCAGTTCGGCGTTGAGAGGGCTTAGCAACATTGCGAGCATCGAAGTCGATAAGGGGCCGCAAGGAACGTTGTTCGGACGCAATTCGACAGGCGGCGTCGTCCAGATCAACACGAAGGATCCCACGCAGGAATTGAGCGGCGATTTCAGCGCGACTTACGGAAATTACGATCATTACGCGGTCACCGGATATCTCGCTGGCGGGCTAGGCAAGAATGTGGCCGCCGATATTTCATTCATCGCCGACGACCAGTCGGATGGTTATGGACGCAACATCACGACGGGGGACGATGTTTTCAAACGCCGGATCTTTGCTGTGCGCAGCAAGATGCTGATCGATGCTTCAGACCGGACAACCATCAGGCTGATCGGTGAATACTCCACAGTGAAGAGCGATTTCGGCGCAATCATCAGCATCCCGACCGGCCTCAATGAGCTTTTCAATCTTGTGACAGGTGGTCCGCTTCTTATTCCAGGCAGGTTCAATGTTGCAGGCGATACCCCCAATGGGTATAAGGTCGATAACTGGGGTGGCAGCATCAAAGTGGCATCCGATTTCGATTGGGGCGAATTCAGCAGCATCACATCGTACACGGGGCTCAAGACGCATACCGATGTCGATTTCGATGGCACGCCGCAAACCTTTGCGCCGACCGCAACCGACTCCCGCGAGCGCGTGTTTACGCAAGAGTTTCAGCTCTCATCGCCCACCGATTCCAAACTTGTCTGGACGGTTGGCGCATTTTTTCTGAAACAGAGAGGCTTTACTGACCCTTTCACCTTCGGATCGCCGATCTCCACGATTGTTTTTGGCGCCCCCCCGGGAACCGATTATCTTTTGTTTGCAAAGACCGGCACGACTTCGATTGCCGGTTATGCGCAAGCGACAGCAACGATATTTCCAGACACGCGGCTGACCCTTGGTGCGCGCTATACGCATGACAAGCGAACGATCGATGGCTTTGCCACTGCAGGTGGCGTCGTTCGCCCGACGACAGTTGGAAAAGACAGCGCCACGTTCGAAAAGCCCACATTCCGGGTCGCGCTCGATCATGATTTTTCGAAGAATTTCAAAGTCTATGCGTCGTGGAACAGGGGCTTCCAATCGGGGACTTACAATTCGAACAGCGCGCGCGGGTATGACCCAGCGGTAAACCCTGTGTTGAAGCCTGAAAACATCGACGCCTATGAAATCGGGTTCAAGAGCGAGCTGTTCGACCGGAAATTGCGGTTCAACATGGCGGCGTTCGTATATGATTACACTAACCTCCAGCAGCAGACCTACGATAACAACGTGCTTGTGTCGTTGAACGCTGGCGCGGCGCGAACCAAGGGCATCGATTTCGAACTGCTCTATCAACCATCGAATACCTTCAGCATGGGCGTTTCGGGCGCTTACCTCGATGCTGTCTACACTGACTATGCCAACGCTCCCGGGTTCTTCACGGTAAGAACTCCAGCGGGCGGCCTCGCTTATGTTGCGGTGCCGATCCCCAATGCCAAGGGAAATCGCCTTGCATTCTCGCCTGAGTTTACAGCGACTGCCTTTATCAGTCACACGCTCGAAACATCGATCGGAAAGTTCGATACCAACGCCTCGGTATCGACCAACTCGGGATATTTTGCCGAGCCATCGAACGGTTACAAAGAACCAAGTTTCTACGTCATCAATGTGCGCGAAACCTGGTCTCCGAATGACAATTTCAGCATCTCGGCCTTTGTTAAAAACCTCAATGACCGCACATATTATCAGGGTCTCATCACAGCATTGCCGACCGGTGTTACCGGAAACACTCCGGGCGCGCCGCGCGAATATGGTGTTTCGGTGCGCTACAAATTCTAACAAGCAGCGGGGATCGCAGTCGTGTGATCCCCGCGTTTTTTCGGCCAAGCAGGCATTGATGCTCTTAAATTATCGGAGCGTCAGTGTCGGGCTCAAACATTCCTGCTGCCAGTGTGGCGTTGCCCGCGTTATCGTCCGAATAGCTGATATGGCGACGGGGCTGACGATTGACGCGTAGCGACAACACATCGCCGCGCGCATAATGCCCGACAGGATCGACCATCGCTTTCGTCATCAAAATGTAGCTCAGGTCAATATCGGCATAGACAATGCCTTCCTGGTCATGTGCGATCGTCTCACTCAACTGACGCCCGTCCGGACCGAAGATCGCTGCATTGCCACCACCCGATTGGCCGGTTTGCGGATCGACAAGCGGCGTCAAATCAGGAGCTCCGGCCAGCGATTCCAGTGTGGCCTGATCGATCACGCTTGTGGCCGCCAAAACAAAGCACTGACCTTCGATGGCATAAGATCGCGATGCCGCCAGACAGGGCTCGGCACTTAGAGCGTAATAATGGTCGGTGTTGACTGTGAAGGCGGGCCATCCGGCAACATGGATCTGTTCATGCTGGGCATGCATGGCGAATTTCAACAGCGGCTGGATATGTTCATAGCAATTGAGCGCGCCAACCCGGACGCCATCGACATTTGTGGTGACGTTAATGTCCGACCCGTCACCTTCGCCGAACAAGGCGCGCTCGACGTGCGTTGGCTTGAGTTTCCGGCGGTTGAAATGGATGCTGCCATCGCGCGATATGAAGCTCTGCCCCATGTACAGGCTGCCATGGTCGCGTTCGCTGTAGCCCATCACGACGTCGATCCCGGCGCGTTGTGCCGCATTCGCAAGCGCCTTCAGTTCCGGGCCATCGCGTTCGATGCTGTTGGCATGATAGCGCGGAACAAATTGCATCGCCCAACCCGGCGGACCGAGCCAGAGAAAGTTCGGATAACCGGGCAGCCATGTTTCTGGAAAGGCGATCAGGCTTGCGCCTTGGCTGGCGGCCTCTTCGATCAATCCGATTGCCTTGCTGATTGAGCCTGCGACATTGAACGGAACAGGAGCAGCCTGCACAGCGGCAACCTTGAACGATGTCCGGTTCGTCATTGTTTGTGTCATGTTGCGCGTTCCATCTAGATCAACAGGCTGGAGCGGTGCGTGCCGACGCACACCCCTAATATGCCTCGGCGCCGGGCGTATGGAGGTATTCGGTGAATGCCAAGCAGCGATTTTCCGGCAAGCGCAGGCAGTGCATTGCCACCGCAAAATACGCCAAGGCGCACCGCGATCCCACCTTCGTTGGCCTATCAAAAATCAGCCGATCACCATAGCGGAGTTGCACTTCATTAAAACTGCACACCGGGCTTCAGGGATTTCTGCCGAATGCAAATGTCGCACGTTGCCATAGATCCCGATGCACAAAGAGCGTCACCTGAGTTTTTCAAGTCGGCCATGCGAACCCTGATGGGCGGGGTGTGTGTGGTCACGACGAGACAGGGCGATAACGTTATTGGCGTCACGGTGACTGCGACGTGTTCGGTGAGTGCAGAAGAGCCGCTCATCCTGATCTGCTTGAACCGTTCGGGCCGTATTGCCGCGCCCATTGCTGAAGAGGGTCGTTTCGGCCTGAGTGTTTTATCAGAAAACCAAAGATCGGTAGCGCAGTATTTCGCTCGAAGCGGCGAGGCCTGTGAGCCGCACTTCGTTTGGGATAATGATTGCCCGACCATCGATGGCGCGCTTGCCCGCCTTGTGTGCGTGAGCCAGCATCAGGTTCACGCCGGAACTCACCTTATCCTCGTTGCTTTGGTCGAACAGGCGACTGTTTTGGCAGGACTGCCGCTCGGATACGCAAATGGCAGTTACTGCACGGTCGCGCCGCTTCGTGAGGAGATCAACACTGACCCTGCGTTGCGAAAGGCTCCCGAGCTTCGGCGATGACGCACTGGTATTACGCACAGACCGCAGGATTTACGGCATGTGGTGCTGGCCCGACAGTATCGCACGCGCTTTCACGTCGACAAAATTGTGCTTCACGAGGATCTCTCCATTGCACCAGACAGGTTTGAGCTGATTCTCACGCGCCCCGAGATCGTCTAGGCGACAAGCGGCCACCGTCACGCCTTCGCGCACAACAGCCTGCCGCCCCGCTTTACTGCCCTTGGCCGGATCTGTGGCTGGCGACTTGGACACATCGTGCCATATGCCATCGGTATCGCACATGGCATTGGCCTTCATCGCAAATCGCAAAGTGTCGCGATTGACAAGCTGGAGCAGCCCACCGCCCATGCCGAATGCGATATTGTCGATCGCAAAGCCTTCGGCGATGACGCGATCGACAAGGCGGGCGATGCTTTCGATGGTCATCCCGTCTCCCTGGATCACGCGGACGTGTGGATCGAGAACGCGGTATCCTTTGGCGTTTACAGTGCCGCCCATCCGCTCCCACAGCGCCTTCAGTGTGCGGACCGGCGTTTCGACTGGATCGCCGCTATCGGGTCTCACCACAAGCGTCCCGGCCCGGCTCAGCACCTTCTCACGGAGTTGATCGCCCCAGATGTCGCGGACGGCGGCATCGAGATCGTAACTGTCGGAAACCACTGCCACAATCCGCCCTTCGCCTTCGAACCGGTCGAGCATGTTTTCATACGCCGGAACTTCGCGGTCGCGGCCCCAGCTGGTCATCGTGCTGTGTTCAGCTGCCGGGATCGAGAAGCCGGGCATCTCGATTGCGCCATAATAGCGTTGCGCGGCAAGGATGCCTTCGAGCGTGTCGGTGCCTGCGAAATTGACGAGATGCGCCATCCCACCGAGCGCCGCGCTCTCGCCGGAAGACACGCCGCGCGCGCCGAAATCGTGGAGTTTGAAGGGCAGTTGCCCGGCGGGATCGTCGCTGCTCTTCGCAAGGCCCGCTGCGATCACTGCTTTGCACTTCCAGCTCAGCGTCGCGACCGTTGTTGGATACCAGATTGCGCGGAGCAATGCGGTTTCGACAAAAGTGCTGAGCCACGGCATCCGTGGGTCTGTGTTTTCGACCTGCACCAGCGGCACGCCTGTTGGCACGATTATCCCTTCGGGCAGCGCGCTAATGGCAATTGGGAGGTAGCCTGCATGGTCGGTCAGGATCGCATTCCATCCGCAGCGGTTGAACGGCACGCCGTGCGCGCCAAGCAGCGTTTCGGCTTGATCGATGTCGGCGCGACTGATCGGCTTGCCAAGCAGGTCAATCAGATAGGGCTGCAACCCGAAGAACAGCAATTCGTCGCTGAAATCATTGGCGCGCGCCTCGACATAGGCGCTGATCGCGGTTGCTTCGGGCGGGTATTGGAGGAAGTGGCTGTGCTTGTAGCTGTCGGTCGCCAAGATAATGTTGGTCATGTTGTGAACTCCTCACAAAGATTGGTGTGTGCAGCGAGGCTCCCCCGCCGCAGGTCTTCAAAGGTCGGCCATCTGCTCGATGATCGACCAGTGATCTTCGAAGAACATCTCCGGCGTCAGATCGCCGAGACGGTGCCAGTGCGCCGCCGCTGCGTCATCGCCGCCCTTGACGCGGAACAACTGCCGCCGTTCGGGCAGACGGAACAGGAACGCGTGGGTAATGATCCGTCCGCGCAAAGACCGTTGTGGCGCATCGAATATCCGGCTCCGGCTGTCTTCGATGAAGCTCGCGAGCATGGCAGGCGGGATCGAGCCTTTGGCATCCGAAATGCCCGTCTCTTCGCGCAATTCGCGGATCGCGGCATCGCGGATGCGCTCGTTCGGGTCGACGAACCCGCCGGGCAACGCGAGCAACCCTTTGCCCGGAAGCCGCCCGCGCTCGACCAGCAGGATATGCCCCGACTGGACGACCACCGCATCGGCGGTCACGAACGGCCCTTTGCCCCATTGTTTCGGGTAATCCGCCAGGTACTCGGTCTCCTCAAGCAAAGTCCGGAACTCAGGCAGCTTGGTGAAGCTGTCGAGCCATTTGGTGACGCCTGCGGATAATATGGTTGCAGGAACATCGGGAATGCGCTGGAATAATCGCGTGCGCACGTCGGTCGCGCTGAAGGTGCCATGCTGGCTGTCGATCTGGATATTGTCCCATTCGGGAAACAGCTTGAGGTAAAAGCTCGAGGCATCTTTGCCATAGCCGGTCAGCGCGACGCGGAAATCCTTGAGGCCCGCATTGCG
>JANOQL010000073.1:0-8227 GCA_031414835.1 Sphingomonadales bacterium
CGCGGTCCGGCGAGGCGCTACGGTCGATGGCTATGCGATTGTCGATGTGACAGCGGCGCTGGCCGATCCAGATGATCGCTGGAAAGTGATCGCGACGGTCAAGAACCTGTTCGACAAGAGCTTCGCCTCATCAATCGTGTCGGGCGGGCCGGGCGGATCATTCCGCTACATTATCCCGCGCGAAGCCGATCGCTATTTCGGCATCACCGCACGCGTCAATTTCGGCGGCAATTGACCGTTTCTCCCGTGGTCGCACTTCGGGGAAGAGGAAGGGAGCCGGGGGAGTGATCCTCCGGCTCCTTTTTTTGGGATAATATAGAGATGAGCGAATCGCGATCACCCACACTGGTTTCCCCCCGCATCGCCTGGGGGCTGTTCGCAGTGCTGTGTCTTACGGGCATTTTCAACGCGATGGACCGCCCGATCATCGCGATTCTGAAGCCCGATATGTCGCGCGAGTTTGGCTGGACTGACAAGGATTTCGGCGATCTGGGGTTCATTACCCAGATGGCGGCGGCGTTTTCGTTCCTGATCACCGGCTGGCTCGTTGACAGGCTCGGCGTCCGGCGGTCGATGATCGCGGGTGCGGCATCGTGGAGCCTCGCGGCGATGGCGCATGGCTGGGCCGCGACATCGTGGCATGTGGTTGCCGCGCGCGTCGGGTTGGGCGCGACTGAGGCGGTGCAGACGCCGCTCACGATCAAGACCGTCGCGACGCTGTTTCCGCCCGACAAACGCTCGTTCGTGTTTGGTGCAGGGACCGCGATTGCGGGGCTCGGCACGATCTCGCTTCCGTTTTTCATTCCTTTGCTATCGGACACGTTCGGATGGCGCGGTGCGCTCATATTCGGAGGCGTTGGCGGGTTCCTGTCGCTCGCAATCTGGCTGTGGCTCGCGCGCGGGGTCGTGTTCGATGACAAGGCCGAGGACGAGACACTCGATTTCAACGACGATGCCGAACATTACGGCCCGATTCTCAAGGAACGGCGGACGTGGGCAATCGTCGTTGCCAAGGCGATTTCGGATTCGACATGGTGGCTGATCAATTTCTGGCTCGCCGATTTTTATCGCAAGCAGTTCGGGCTTTCGACCTATGAACTGGCAATCCCGCTGGCGATTGCGTTTGCAGGCTCTGCGGGCGGCGCGTTTTTTGCAGGCTGGCTATCGACCAGATTGCTTGAGGCCGGATGGAGCGTGAACAAGGTGCGCAAGGGCGTGATGCTCGGATCCGCGCTGATCGTGCTGCCGATGCCGCTGGCGTTGCAGCTCAACAGTTTCTGGCCGGTCGCGATTATGATGGGTGTGGTGATGGCGGGGCACCAAGGGTTTTCGCTCTCGATCTTTTCGACGATCACCGACGTGGTGCCGCGCGCCAAGGTCGGGCGGGTTACTGCATTCGGCGCGTTCATGGGCAATATGTCAGGCGCGTTCATCGTCAAGATCACCGGCCTCGTGCTGACGGCGGGGATGGGTTACATGCCGGTGTTCCTGTTCGCGGCGGTGTCTTACCTGCTCGCGCTGGGGTGGTTGCAATTGCTGCTGCCGACGATCCGGCGCAGTGCGTCGGCGTAACATGACCACAATTTCCGTCTGCCTGAGCTTGTCGAAGGCCTGTCCTGCTTATTTGGCAGCACAGGAAGGCAGCCCTTCGACAGGCTCAGGGAAGCGGATAAATCTGATGGTTCCGCGTTTATGACCCAGCACCAGACCCCGCTCGCCGCCGATCTGTTCGGCGATCTGCTTGAGCCTGAAACCCCGCAAGCGGGTGGCGTTCGCGCCTATTTTCCGGGGCTGATGATGACATTGGTTGCGGCACTCGCGGCGGCGTGGATTTCGGATCATTATGGCGCGCCCCGGATGCTGATGGGGTTGCTGATCGGGCTGGCGTTCAACTTTGCCAATGGCGATGTGCGATTGCACCCGGGGCTGGGGTTTGCCTCGAAGACTCTGCTGCGCTGGGGAATCGTGATTGCCGGGTTGCAAGTCACGCTGGCGCAGATTGTCGGGCTGGGCTGGATGGGCTTTGCGTCGATCGTCGCGACAATTGCTGTTGTGACACTCGCGGGCCTTGTCGCCGCGCGGATGATGGGGCTGACGAGCGCATTCGGTGTGTTGGCTGGCGGCGCGGTTGCGATCTGCGGGGCGTCTGCCGCATTGGCGCTATCAAGTGTGCTTGGCGAAAAACGGTCGAGCCAGGCGCAGCTGACTCTGGTTCTGGTTACCGTCTCGGCGGCGAGTGCGATTGCCATGTCGCTTTACCCGGTTCTGGCACAGACGCTTGGGCTGAACGGCGTGCAGGCGGGCTGGTTTGTCGGTGCGTCGATCCACGATGTCGCCCAAGCCTTGGGCGCGGGTTATTCGATCTCGAACGAGGCGGGCGAGACCGCGACGATTGTCAAACTGACGCGCGTGGCGATGCTGGCCCCCGTGCTGTTCATGGTCGCGATGGCGTTTCCGGCCGACAAGGGCCAGTCGCGGATACGGATCGGGATCCCGTGGTTCGTGCTGGGCTTCTTTGCGCTAGGCGCGGCAAATTCGCTGGCGACGATGCCTGCCGGGGTGACCGATCTCGCTCGACAGGCAACGAGCTGGCTGTTGCTGCTCGCCGTCACGGCAACAGGCATCCGTTCGCCGATGCACTTGCTGCTGGGGCAGGGGTGGCGGTCGGCAATGCCGGTGATCGCCGCAACGCTGGTCGCGTTCGGCTTGAGCCTTGCTGCAGCACTTCTGGTCGCGGGTTAACTCTGATTTGGCTCGACAGCGGTGACTGCTACGTTCACTCTTTCCATCATGAACAAGATCATTGCTTTTGCCTTGGCCACTGCCATCGCCGTGCCGCTTGCCGCCCAACAGGACCGCGCGCCATTTGTGCTAGACAACGGACAATCCTTTTACCGGCTCGACGATGCGGTCCGCGCGGCAAACGGCGGCGATGCAGTCATCACGATTGCGCCGGGCACCTATCCCGAATGCGCGGTGGTCGAACGCGGGCGGCTGACGTTGCGCGCAGCCAAGGCTGGAACAGCGATCTTCGATGGCGGAACGTGCGAGGGGAAGGCAACCATCGTCACCCGCGCCGATGAGTTGCGGATCGAGGGCCTCGTATTCCAGAATATCCGCGTGCCTGATCGCAACGGAGCAGGCATCAGGCTCGAACGCGGCGATCTGGTCGTTACCAATTCGCTGTTCCGCAATTCGGAGCAGGGGATCCTTACCGCGAATGATCCGCAAGGTGCGATAACGATCGACAAATCGACCTTTTCGGGCCTTGGCGGTTGCCCCAACGGGCAGTGTTCACATTCGATCTATATCGGCGATTATGGCAAATTGACGGTGACGCGCAGCCGCTTCGAACGCGGCACAGGCGGGCATTATGTCAAGACGCGCGCCGCAGTGGTCGATGTCCGTGATTCAAGCTTCGATGATACGCGTGGCAAGGCGACCAATTACATGATCGATCTTTCGGCAGGCGCGACAGGCGTGATCTCGGGCAACGTATTTGTGCAGGGCCTTGACAAGGAGAATTATTCGGCGCTGATTGCAGTCGCTCCTGAGGCACGGTCGAACCGTTCGGCAGGGCTTCAGATTGCGGGCAATGATGCCTCGATTGCGCCTGGCATCGACCGTGCGACGGTGTTCGTTGCTGACTGGAGCCGTGAACGTCTCAGCATTGGCGCGAACAAAATCGGCCCCGGCATCAAGGCGTTCGAGGCACGTTGAGCGCGGCGGCGAGGCGGTCTGAATTGTAGAGCGATTTCTCCGCTTCATCGATCAGCGGGGCCGCCCATGTCCCGATGACGCTCCACCGCTCGAGCAGTGCAATTGAGACAGTGTCCAGCGCCACGCCGTCTCGCAATTGCTGCTGGTGGGTCGCGAGAATATTCGAGGCTGTGTTCAAAAGTGCGTGCGCTTCGGCATCGTCGGGATAGCGTTCGGCGATGCTGCCAAGCCTCGATCTTGCCGCGCGCAGCAATGCAACGGCGGTGCCACGATCGCCCTCAGCCATCGCGATCCGGCTTGCGCCTACTGCGAGCGCATAGGCGCCCAGATCATGTTCAACACGCAATGTTTCGACCGGTTCACATTTTGTTTGGTCAAGCCCGCGAATGAACGTCGCCATGCTGGACACGAGTGTGGGCGGCGGTTCGGCTCCGTCGAACTCCTCGACGATCTGGCCTTTGATAAAGGCTTCGAGCACGCCCGGCTTGGTGCGTGAAATCTTCGGTGGATCGAACGTCAGATCGGGAATTGCCACAGGGTTAACGATCAAGTCCCCCCGGTGGCTTGAGAAAACCGATGATGTCACGTCGGCTGTGCCTGGCGCGCCGGAAATCCCGGGAAAGATGAAAGCCGTGTTGCCGCGCCCGCCGCGATGGCAACTGGCGCAGCTGATCCCGGCGCGTGCTGCCTGTCCGCCAAGCAGCAACGGGTCGTTGAACGCAATCGCGCCGTAAAGCGGGTTGCCAGTCGTTATACCCGAACAGGGCGGCACATAGGTCGTCAGCTGCTCAAGCTGCGCTTCTGGCGTGATCCACCTCGCCTCGCGCAAGGGCAGGGTGTCGCCACTCGTCGCTGCGACAGCGACCAGGCTCAGGAGTGCGGCGAACGGCCTGCGGAGACCCAAAGGCGCAGCTCCTCTGCTTCGGCGCATCCAAACCGGCATTGCGCGTCGAGCGAAGCGAGCATCACCTTCGCGCCTGCCAGATCGCCGCGTTCGACCATCAGTTCGCCGAAATACTCTGTCGCTCCGCGATGATCGGGAGCGATAGCCAGTGCCTGACGATAGTAATCCTCGGCAACATCGAAACGTTTGAGCTTGCGGTTGGCAAAGCCCAAATAGGTCAGAATGTCGGGATGCGGGCCAAAGCTCTCACGCGCCTTGCCAAGCGAGACGATGGCATCGTCATATCGCGCTTCATTGATCAGGCTGACGGCTTCGAGGTAGCGCGCATCGCCCGCTTCAGCGCTGGCGAAGAGCAGTGACGTGTCACGCGATGCGGCAGGCGTCCCCGACAGTGCGCCATTGATCGCGTCGATTGCGTCCTTGAGCGGCGCGGCCTCTGCGCATGTCCCGCATGTCGCCGCTCTCGTTTTGAGATTGGCGACAGTCGCCTCGGCCTTAGCCTTGTCGCCAGCGCGCGCCTGCACGATCCCAAGTTCGCGCCACGCGCTGGTCATCGAACTATCGAGCTTCACCGCTTTGGTCAGCAGCCGTGCCGCAGCTTTGTTATCGCCAAGCCGTGCCTTTGAAACGCCGCCAAGATAATGCGCATTGGCATCTTTTGGCGCGACCGAAATCACGTGATCGAATGCCGTCGCGGCGGCCTTGAAGTCGCCAGCACTAAACGCGGCCTGCCCGGTGCGATATTCGGCAGCGGCATCATATTGCGGCACGCTCGAACTCGGCATCGAACTCATCCCGCCGCCACCGCCGCCCGCAGCGAGCGCCACACTCGCCGTCATTATGGCTGCTGCACATACAACAAGTTTGCGCATCGTCTTTCTCCCGATCAATGCTGGAAGGTTATCATGACTGGCCGTCACCGGCAATTGGTCGCTGGCCCTGCGACAAGATCGAGGCAGCGTCCGTCGATGTCCCCCGCCGGGATCGGCAGGCCGATCAGGCTGGCAAGCGTCGGCAGAATGTCGACGGTTTCAACGCCATTCGGCTGTTCGAACCCGCGCAGACCTTTTTGCCAGAACAGGATCGGCACCCGCCGGTCATAATTCCAGATGCTGCCGTGCGTTGCCACATAGCCGAGACCGGATGTCGGGATCGGCGTGACGCGTTCCTTGAGCGCGACATAGAGATCGCCTGAGCGGGTGGGGTCAAACGACGCGCGGACCCGCGCAATAAGCGGCCAGTTTTCCGGCGGCCCAGAAGGCGTCGGTGAGGCCATGATCTCGCCAAGCGTGAACACCGTTTCGACATCGGGGTGATCGGCAATGGCCGCAGCTGCGTCTGCGATCACCGCTGCACGTTTGGCTTCGGGCACTGTGCTGGCAAGATACACATCGCCGAACAGCGCGCCGATCAGCACCGGCTGCGACAGACGATGTTTTGCAGCAAGGCCTGCATCGATGGTTGCAAAATTGGGTAACATGCCAACGCGCTTGGCATCGGGGATGGCGTTCTGCGTGTTGCGTTCAGGCAAGTCATGCCCGCCATGATCGGCAGTCAGAACAACGGCGTAGGGAATTTTCGCGACATCGAGCCTGGCGAAAAGCCCGCCCAGCATCCGGTCAACCGAATGGATCTGCGCGCACATCTCTCCGCCTGCCGTGCCGAACGTGTGCCCGGTATAATCGGTGCCCGAAAGGCTGATCGCGAGGATATCGGTTGCCGGACCCTGACCCAGCTTCATTTCGGCCAGTGCCCCTGCGGCGAGCTGCATTGTCAATCTATCGAACCCCGGACTTGCCCGGAACGCGCGCGCATCGCCTGGCTTGGGCGGTTTGAGTTGGCCAACGCTGCCGCCCTCGATCGCCACGGAAAAATTGGCCGTCGCGCAAGGAAGAGGCAATTTTTCGACAGGTGGCTTTGCAATCGCAGCCTTTGCCGCGGCATTGACCGCCGCCAATGCTTTTGGTGCGGAGCCTTTCCAGTCGCGATAGGTGGCATAGGCTTTGCCATCCCACCACCACGTCTGATCGGCCTTGTGACCCCCCATCATTACGGCACCGCGATCTTTACCGGAAACGGCGACGACGCGGCTTTTGGGTGAGACGGCCTTCAGCCTGTCACCTAGCGTCGGCACTTTGAGGTGAACAGGAGACACCACATAGTTTGACGAATTGGTGCCGGGGATCGTTTCGTCCTCTGCGCAATAGACGGCGTAATCGGGCTTCCCGTCGCGTCCTGTTCGCGTGAGTTTTGGGTCGGACCAGTCATTGGCGATGATCCCTGCACGACCTGGACGCACGCCGGTCAGGATCGTCGCGTGGCCGGGGCAGGTTTCGGTTGCGGCATGGCTCTGGTAGCCTGAGGGAAACACCACGCCCTGCATCAGGCGCTTGATCCCACCAGTCATCTGGGTGCGGTGCGCATTGAACACGTCGGTTGAGTATTGGTCGATCGAGATCGCGACGATCAGCTTCGGTATTTCCGGCGTTTGTGCGAATGATGGTGCTGCGAATGCCAGTCCAGCCAATGCCACGATCGATCGTGTTTTCACGAGTAACGCTCCTGTCCATCTATACGAACTACGCTATATCGCTCTCTAGTCATGTCACAAGGCTTCCCCATGATCTTCCGCCTTTTGGCATTCATTGTTGCCGCACTTGCCGTGCCAGCACATGCGCAAACCAACATTCAAGCGACGCTGCTCGCCGAATCGATGACACCGGCAGGTGGCAGCGATGTGACACTGGCGATCCGGATGGTGCCCAAGCCCGGCTGGCACGGCTATTGGCAGAATCCGGGGGATGCGGGGCAGGCGGCGCGGTTCGACTGGAGCCTGCCCAAAGGCGCCACGATTTCGGCTCCGAGCTATCCGGTGCCTGAGCGATTGGTGATTTCGGGCCTGATGAATCATGTCTTCAATGGCGAACATGCGCTGCTGTTCCGGCTCAAGCTGCCAGCGATGGCAGCGGGGACGGCGATCCCGCTTCGCGTCAAAGGCGAATGGCTGGCGTGCACCGATGAAATTTGCGTGCCTGAATCGGGCGATATGGCAATCGATCTGGTGGTCGGCGACGGCAAGGCGACCGCAAGGGCGCAGTTCGATGAATGGCGGGCCAAGCTGCCGCAACCTGTCGGGAGCATGGCTGCATTCGAAGTCAATGGTGGGAAATTGCGGTTCGCGATCCCTTATCCCGCGAGCGCGCCTGTTGCGTCGCCGTGGTTCTATGCTTCGACCGAGAACGCGCTGTCCTATGCCGAGCCACAGATTGTGCGCCGCAAAGGCGATCTGTTGATCGTCGAGACCAAGGCCGATGGCGATGCGCCGACAGCGATCGATGGCTTGCTGGCAATAGGCGACGGGCGCGGGCTTGTTGTCAGTTCCAAACCGGGCGCTGTGCCTTCGGGTGGCGACCTGATCGGCGGCGAACCGAACGATGCAACTGACTGGGCAACCATCCTGCTCGCACTGACAGGCGCGATCGTCGGCGGTTTGATCCTGAACATCATGCCGTGCGTGTTTCCGATCGTCAGCCTCAAGGCGTTGAGCCTCGCGCGGGCGGGCGGCAGCGAGCGAGAGGCGCGCACCGATGCGCTGGCCTATTC
>JANOQL010000074.1:0-6861 GCA_031414835.1 Sphingomonadales bacterium
CTCCTAGCCACCGGGCGGCTGAGGACAATCGCGGTGGGTCAATCTAACGTCATCTCGCTCTAGGATTTGATGCCAGCGGCTGGCATCGTTTCGCCTTCGCCCGATGGCCTCGGTGCCTTCGGCGCTGAAATGGCATCCGCCCATAGGGTCAGCTTGATGATCAGCGGTTCTTCGACCCAGCGGTAGAACACCAGCGACAATCCCAGCGCGACCGCAATCGCCACAACCGAAGCGAGCGCTGGCGCCTGACCGCTTGGCCAGTAATCCCACAGCACCAGCCCCAGCAGGTCGATGACAACCGGGTGCGAAAGATAAAGCGCGTAAGAGGCGCCGCCAATCAGGATCATTGCCTTCGCCACTGCCGATTGCATCACATCGGACCGCTGCGATTCCAATGCCAGCAGCCCGCCGATGATCAGCACACCCCCCCATCCCCAAAGCGCGACGCGCAGCAACCCGATCCAGCCGAGCGGCTGCTGCGGAACTGCGCTGGCGTAAAGCAGATGGAGCATCGCAGCGGCAACCGGGAGCAGAAGCAAACCGCAAACCAGCATCGGTGCCCAAGGCCTTTGCGTGACCTTATCCTGCCATTTGAACAGTGCAACGCCTGCAAAAAACTGGAGATGATACAGCGAAAGAAGATGCCCGGTGATGCCGCCATCAACCAGCGACGGCATGACGAGATGGACCGCGATACTGATCGCCGAAAGCACTGCCATCACGCCGAACAGTGACCCGGCACGCCCCCTCCAGATCAGAAGCGCGGCAATCGCATAGAAAATAAGCTCATGCTCCAGCGACCATCCGACGCCCAATACGGGCTGCGCATCGCGGGGAATGACGGCGTATGACGCCGCAACATCGGTGACGCTCGGCGGCGTCAGGAACCCGAACGTCAGGATCAGCGCCGATGCCAGCGTGAACAGCCAATAAAATGGCAGGATCCGGAAAGACCGGCGCGCTGCAAACTGCGCCACGGATTGCGGCTTTTGCAGCACCGCTGAAATGATGAAGCCGCTGATGACGAAGAAAATATCGACGCCCGCCTGCCCGAACGACCATAAGCCATGCGTGTAAAGCCTGGCGCCCAGAAATTCGGGCAGCGACTGGCTGTGCGTGACAAGCACCGCCAGCGCGG
The DNA here is from genome assembly GCA_031414835.1 of Sphingomonadales bacterium. Classification (GTDB taxonomy): domain Bacteria; phylum Pseudomonadota; class Alphaproteobacteria; order Sphingomonadales; family Sphingomonadaceae; genus Aquisediminimonas. Next base: position 1,139 of record JANOQL010000074.1, read on the forward strand.
CAATCGCACGCGCGATTTGAATCGAGGAATAGCGGGCGGCAGGCATCATCACTACCGCCGGAATATCGGCGCAAACACTTTAGATTTCGTAATGACGGCGCGCGACGTTCGCGAAGATGCTCAGGTTGCGCTTTCCGCGAGCACCGTCAATCCTGTGTCGTTGACTTCGGCAAAGCCGCCAGCGACGCGGATCGTTTCGGCCGCCGCCCCTGCGGTTGCAAACACCTGCAATTCGGCGTTGTCGCGCAATGTTGACATCATTGGCGCATGGCCTTCGAGCACGCCGAAATCGCCCTCGGCACCGGGGACGACAACCATATGGACATCGCCGCTGCGGATCAGGCGTTCTGGGGTCACGAGTTCGAAATGTAGGGGCATTAGTTTAGTTCTTTACTATAACGATGATAAGACAAGCGGTGATGAACTGGATTGCGACAAGTCTCGCCAGAAACCAGTCATTCAGCGGATTGATAGTCTTCGCTGCTTTCAGATGGTGCTTTAAGGTCATGACAGAAATGCCTTCCCGACGGTTAACAGCAAACCAGTCCCTGCAATCAGGACGCCGATAAGCCATATTAGCAGCGAAGACCGAATAGCTTCCATTTTCGCCGTCAGCTTTTGCTCCAGAGTTTCATTCTGTAGCGAGATTTTCAAATCCAAAGCATTCAGCTTCGCAACAATCGTCTCAATATCGGCCTTTGATGCAGCTCCTTCGCCTACAGCTTTGCCAATAGCGCTCGCTATCGCTTCGGCCTGCGCGGGCGCAACATTGGCTTCACGCAACTCTCGGGCAATGCTGAGCGTATCGAGCGACATTTCATCAAGTTACCCATGAGAGGGTGAAAAGTCCACTAAGCCTCAGCCGCCATCTTTGCGGCCTTGGCGACGGCTTCCTCGATCCCGCCGACCATGTAGAACGCGGCTTCGGGCAAGTGATCATACTCGCCATCGACCACCGCCTTGAACGATTTGACCGTGTCTTCGATCTGCACGAACTTGCCGGGGATGTTGGTGAACACCTCCGCCACATGGAACGGCTGCGACAGGAAGCGCTGGATCTTGCGCGCGCGGCTGACGATCAGCTTATCCTCTTCGGACAATTCATCCATCCCGAGAATCGCGATGATATCCTGCAAGCTCTTATACTTCTGCAAGGTTTCCTGAACGCGGCGCGCAGTGGTGTAATGCTCTTCACCCACAACCGCGACCGAAAGCACGCGGCTCGTCGAATCGAGCGGATCGACTGCCGGATAAATCCCCAGCTCCGAAATCGCGCGGTTGAGAACCGTCGTCGCATCCAAGTGAGCGAACGACGCGGCAGGCGCGGGATCGGTCAGATCGTCAGCCGGAACGTAAATCGCCTGCACCGACGTGATCGAGCCCTTGTTGGTCGAGGTGATGCGTTCCTGCAACTGGCCCATGTCGGTCGCGAGCGTCGGCTGATAGCCCACTGCCGACGGGATACGCCCGAGCAACGCCGACACTTCGGAACCCGCCTGCGTAAAGCGGAAAATGTTATCGACGAAGAACAGCACGTCCTGCCCTTCGACATCGCGAAAATATTCGGCGATCGTCAGGCCCGAAAGCGCCACGCGTGCGCGCGCTCCGGGAGGCTCGTTCATCTGGCCGAACACGAGCGCGACCTTCGATCCTTCGGGGGTCGGATTGCCCGCGGCATCCTTGGCGATGACGCCTGCATCGAGGAATTCGTGGTAGAGATCGTTGCCTTCGCGGGTCCGCTCTCCGACGCCTGCGAACACGCTCGTGCCGCCATGACCCTTCGCGATGTTGTTGATGAGTTCCTGGATCAGCACGGTCTTGCCGACGCCGGCGCCGCCGAACAGCCCGATCTTGCCGCCCTTGGCATAAGGGGCGAGCAGATCGACGACCTTGATGCCGGTCACCAGAATTTCGGTCTCGGTCGATTGATCGACGAACAGCGGCGCATCGGCGTGAATCGGCAGGGTCATCGCCGCGCCGATCGGGCCTTGCTCGTCGATGGGCTCGCCAATCACGTTCATGATCCGGCCAAGCGTCATCGGGCCGACGGGCATGCGGATCTGCGAGCCTGTGTCTGTGACGATCTGGCCGCGCGTCAGCCCCTCGGTCGCATCCATCGCGATGCAGCGGACGGTGTTTTCACCGAGATGCTGTGCGACTTCGAGCACCAGCCGGTTGCCGTTATTATCGGTCTCAAGCGCCGATAAAATCGCGGGCAGATTGGTATCGAACGCGACGTCAACGACCGCGCCGATGACCTGAGACACGCGGCCAACGGCGTTGGTGCCGGTGACGGCGGCGCTGACGGGCGCTGCGGGGGCGGTCTTCGCCACACGCGGCTTGGCGGCGGGCTTCTTTGCGGTGGGGGCTGCGGTTGCCATGTTCGTTTCCTTGCCTTCAAATCTGTTGTCGTCATTCCCGCGAAGACGGGAACCCATGAACACCATTTACCCAATTCCTGCACCGCCGGTGTCCATAGACCCCCGCCTGCGCGGGGGTGACGGTGAGGGGTTGAAACTAAAGCGCCTCCGCCCCGGAGATGATTTCCACCAGCTCGGTCGTGATCGCGGCCTGGCGGGTGCGGTTGTAGACGATGGTCAGCTTGTTGATCATGTCACCGGCGTTGCGCGTGGCGTTGTCCATCGCGGTCATCTTGCTGCCCTGTTCGGACGCGGCGTTTTCACGCATTGCGCGGAGCAGCTGGACCGCGACGTTGCGCGGGAGCAGGTCGGCGAGGATTTCCTCCTCATCGGGTTCATATTCGACCGAGGCGCTAGCTCCTACCGCTGCATTGTCGTTCGCGGTCACCGCGACGGGCATCAGCTGGATCGCAATCGGTTCCTGATTGAGGACGCTCGCGAATTTGGAAAACAGCAGATGCGCGACATCGAATTCGCCCGCTTCGAACCGCGCGGTGAGGTCTGCCCCCCATTGCCGCACCTGATCGAAGCCGAGCTTGCCAAGATCGCCGGGTTCGATCGTTTCGATAAAGTCCTGGCGATAGGTGCGTGACAGGCCGTCACGCGCCTTCTTGCCGATGGTGTAGAACTTCACCGTCTTGCCCGCCGCGCGCAGCTCTTCGGCCTTTTTGCGCGCGAGGCGGACGATGTTGGTATTGAACGCGCCTGCCAGACCCTTGTCCGAGGTTGCGACGACGAGCAGATGGACATCGCTCTTGCCGCTGCCTGCGAGCAGCTTGGGCGATTGCGGGCCAACGGTGACCTTCGACGCAATCGATGACACCACGCGCTCCAATCGCTCGGCATAGGGCCGCGACGCTTCGGCCGCCTCCTGCGCGCGGCGCAGCTTGGCCGCTGCGACCATTTTCATCGCCTTGGTGATCTTCTGGGTCGATTTGACCGAGTTGATCCGGACTTTGAGTGCCTTGAGGCTGGCCATATCAGTTTGCCTTCACCGCGTTCCAGTTGAACACGAAATTGCGTTGTTCGGCCCAGGTTTGACCCTCGACCGCTTCGCCCACGAGACATGCAGCCGTATGATACGGCCCGACGCCATCGGACGTCCGAAAGCTGACGCAGGTCCGCCCGCGATCGGTTTTCCAGCGACCGGCCTCGATTGTGCTTTCGTAGAACGATCCCGCCACGGTGCCATCGGCATTGAGCGTCAGCACCATCGGTTTGGTATAGACCTCACCGGGCTTGGCGCTCAGATCGACCGTCCACGTCCCGTCGAGCGGAGACGCGGCCAATGCTGGAGCAGCAAGCACACAAAAACCCAGTAATTTTAGTGCACTGAGAGAAGCCATGCTACTGAGACTCCACGTCGGTTGCCATTTTCTCCATAGCCGCAACAGCATTGTCAGCCGCACTCATAGCTTGATTAGCAGCTTCGTCCGCGCCTTCGATAGCTTCCATCGCCATTGCGTCGGCTGCATTCGCAGCATCGTCGTCCGATGAAAACAGTGAGGAAAATGGAGCTGCGGGGCCTCCCGGAGACAAAACCTTAGCTTGCTCATTCCCAAGAATCACAAAAGCCAGTGCTGCAACTATCGCTGCCACGGCACCCAAATGGCCAATTGTTCTCGCACCGGAGCCATCGGGCGCAGACAATCCGGCCTGTAAAAGCTGGAGGCCTTTGAGCACGAGGTAGAAACTACCAAGCCAGATGATGATTTGAAGCATTGGCTTTCAGGCTACGCAAAATTCTTCGTGAAGGCATCAAGCGCGGCCATCAGCGCGGTCTTGCTGTCGTTCGAAAAATCGCGGCTGTCGCGGATGCCCTTGAGGATGTCGGCATGGTTGTTTCGCAGATCGGCGAGCATCGCTTCTTCGTAACGCGTCACGTCAGTCACCGGGATCTTGTCGAGATAGCCATTGGTGCCGGCGAAGATCGATGCGGTCTGTTCTTCGAACGGCAGCGGCGAAAACTGCTTCTGCTTGAGCAATTCGGTCAGCCGCGCGCCGCGATTGAGCAGCTTTTGCGTCGAGGCGTCCAAGTCCGATCCGAACTGCGCAAACGCCGCCATTTCGCGATACTGCGCAAGCTCAAGCTTGATCGAGCCCGACACCTTCTTCATCGCCTTGGTCTGCGCGGCCGAGCCCACCCGGCTCACCGACAGACCGACGTTGATCGCAGGACGGACGCCCTGATAAAACAGGTCGGTTTCGAGGAAGATCTGGCCATCGGTGATCGAAATCACGTTGGTCGGGATATAGGCCGAAACGTCACCCGCCTGTGTTTCGATGATCGGCAGCGCGGTCAGCGATCCGCCGCCATTGGCATCGGACATTTTTGCCGCACGTTCGAGCAAACGAGAGTGGAGATAGAACACATCGCCCGGATAGGCTTCGCGGCCCGGGGGACGACGCAGCAGCAGCGACATCTGGCGATACGCGACCGCCTGCTTCGACAGATCGTCATAAACGATGACAGCGTGCATCCCGTTATCGCGGAAATATTCGCCCATCGCGACGCCGGTATAAGGCGCGAGATATTGCAGCGGGGCAGGCTCCGAAGCGGTCGCTGCGACGACGATCGAATATTCCATCGCGCCATTTTCTTCCAATGCGCGAACGATCTGCGCGACGGTCGAGCGCTTCTGCCCGATCGCGACATAGATGCAGTAGAGCTTCTTCGACTCATCGGTCCCGGCGTTGACGCCCTTCTGATTGATGAAGGTGTCGAGTGCGACGGCGGTCTTGCCGGTCTGCCTGTCGCCGATGATCAGTTCGCGCTGGCCACGGCCGACGGGCACGAGCGCGTCCAATGCCTTGAGGCCGGTCTGCACCGGCTCGTTGACCGAGGTGCGCGGGATGATGCCGGGGGCTTTGACCTCGACGCGGCTGCGCAGCGTGGTCTTGAGCGGACCCTTGCCATCGATCGGATTGCCGAGACCATCGACGACGCGACCGAGCAATTCCTTGCCGACGGGAACGTCGACGATCGTGCCGGTGCGCTTGACGGTATCGCCTTCGCGGATCGACGAATCGGATCCGAAGATCACGACGCCGACATTATCGGCTTCGAGGTTGAGCGCCATGCCTTTGATGCCGCCATCAAACTCGACCATTTCGCCCGCCTGGACGTTATCTAGCCCGTGGATGCGCGCGATGCCATCGCCGACCGACAGCACCTGGCCGACTTCGGAAACTTGCGCTTCGGTGCCGAACGAAGCGATCTGGTCCTTGATGACCTTCGAAATTTCTGCGGCGCGGATATCCATTAACTTCAGCCTTTCATCGCGACTGCGAGAGTGTTCAAAC
>JANOQL010000075.1:0-1513 GCA_031414835.1 Sphingomonadales bacterium
CCCGCCCCGATGCACCCTGCCAGCGCCCGCCTGCAGCGAGCAATGGTGCAGGCAGCAGCAACGTCAGGAGGAACAGCAGATGATCGAAGCCTTCGGCGATATGATGCATCCCCAACCCGAACGATGCCGCAAAACCAGCGAAGCGGCTCAGCGCACCGCGATCGATCGCAAGCTCGGTCTTCCCGCTTTGCAACGCCCCGAGCATCCTCGGTTCGCCCTGCAAGACGCCAGCAGCAAAATCGGATTGCACCATGACCAGCACCGAATGGCTCGGTACGCGATCGATGATGGCATCGTATCGCAGGCGCAGGCGTTGCGATGACTGCCCGGCTGGCGGCGCAATCTTGAAGGTTGCGACGAAATCGGGCGCGCCTTGATGGACCGCAGAGGTGAACGTCATCGGTCCGATCGTCCATGCGCGGCCATCGGGGGTGGAAACCGCAACGTGCCCGCGCAGCTCGACTTCGCTCAATTGCGGCCGGCCATAACGATACCTCAATTCGCCTTGCGGGATCGTGATCGTCACATCGGCGTGGGAATCGGCAAAATCGAACGCGACTGACGATGTCGGGGTCAAATGTGCGTGGGCGGCTGTCCCGGCAAGCAGCGCGAGCAGCAGCCAGTTCACCCAGCGTAGCACGCGCACGATGCTAATGGTCAAGCCACGCGAAAGCAGGGTTGCGTTCGAGCGCACGCGGATTGATCGCCTTGGCCCTCGCTTGTGCCGCCAGTGCCTCATCGCCGCGCCCGAGTAGCGAGAGCGCATCGGCGCGGACGAGCCAGTGTTCGGCTGACATCCAGCCCCGCCGCTCGAACCTGTTGCACAGCGCCAGCGCATAATCGGCACGGCCATTGGCAATCCACGCCCGGGCGAGCAGCAACAGTGCTGCGCCATCGGAACGAAGGCGGGCATTCTTGCCGGCCAGCCGTAGCGCCGCTTGAGGCGAACCGAAGGCAAGTTCATGTTCGGCAGCATGTGCCCACCCGGCTTCGGGTAGCTGCTCAAGCTGGGTTCGCAGGATGACGCCCGCTTGCGCGGCCCAGCGCTGCGATGCTGCGGCATTGCCCTGCGCGCGAAACAGACCGGCCACAATGTCCATTGCTTCAGGGGATTGGGTCGATGTCGCGATGGCTTCGAACCTTGCGATCGCTGGATCGACCGCACCGTCCAAGGCCATCATTTGAGCGACACGCATATCGGCGCGCCAATAGCCCGGCAGCGCCTTGGCGGCATCGGCATAATGCGCGCGCGCTTCATCCCATTGCCCTTGCGCAAAATCGAGCTCGCCCTGTCGCAACAGCATGTCTGCGCGGAACTGCGGGGTGGGGTTGGAGTTGGCAGCGTCTGCCTGTGCGAAGAACTGGCGCGCGCCATCGAAATCGCCCTTGGCGCGCGCTAACAACGCTCTGCGGAAATACAGCCCAGGCCACCGGTCGATTGTTTCTGCTTCGTCCAGCAGCCGTGCAGCGGTCGCGTCATCGCCGCGGGCCATCGCAACATCGGCGCGCATCG
>JANOQL010000076.1:0-6613 GCA_031414835.1 Sphingomonadales bacterium
TTCGAAGATCGGGTCGAAAAGGTCGAGCGTGGCGACGATCTGGCACCTGGCGTGCTCAAGATGGTCAAGGTGTTCGTCGCGGTGAAGCGCAAGCTGCAACCGGGGGACAAGATGGCAGGCCGCCACGGCAACAAGGGCGTGATTTCGCGTATCCTGCCTGCCGAAGACATGCCGTTCTTGGAAGACGGGACGCCTGTCGATATCGTGCTCAACCCATTGGGCGTGCCGAGCCGGATGAACGTCGGGCAGATTTTCGAAACGCATCTGGGCTGGGCCGCACGCGGTCTGGGTAAGCAGATCCAGGCAGCGCTCGAAGCGTGGCGTGAATCGGGTGGCGAAGCGGCCGGCAAGCCGCCGACGGCGGTGCGTGACCGGCTCAAGCTCGTCTATGGCGAAGGCTATATCGAAGAACTGACGTCGCGGAGCGATGAAGAGATCGTCGATCTCGCCGGACTGCTCGTCAACGGCGTGCCGATGGCAACGCCGGTGTTTGATGGCGCGCGCGAAGCCGATGTGTCGGCAATGCTCGAACTGGCAGGGCTCGATACCTCGGGTCAGGTCGAGCTATACGACGGCCGTTCGGGCGAGGCGTTCGATCGCAAGGTGACAGTCGGGTATATCTACATGCTCAAGCTGCACCATCTGGTCGATGACAAGATCCACGCACGGTCGATCGGGCCGTATTCGTTGGTCACGCAGCAGCCGCTCGGCGGCAAGGCGCAGTTCGGCGGACAGCGGTTCGGCGAAATGGAGGTCTGGGCGTTGCAGGCCTATGGCGCCGCCTACACGTTGCAGGAAATGCTCACTGTGAAGTCCGATGATGTTGTTGGGCGGACCAAGGTTTACGAGGCGATCGTCAAGGGTGACGATACCTTCGAAGCCGGCATTCCCGAATCGTTCAACGTGCTCGTCAAGGAAATGCGGTCGCTCGGCTTGAACGTCGAGTTGAACAACATCGTCGACAAGGACGATGCCGCCGAGCCAATGGCGATCGCTGCCGAGTGAATTTCTCCCCTCCCGCTTGCGGGAGGGGCAGTCGGCGGAGCCGGCGGGGTGGGCATAACGACCAAAAACATGCCCACCCCGGCGCTTCGCGCCACCCCTCCCGCAAGCGGGTGGGGAGATGGAGAACAAAAATGAACGACCTGACACCTTTCGCCAATCCGATGGCCAAGACCGAAACCTTCGACCAGATCCAGATCGGGATTGCGTCGCCTGAACGTATCCGCTCGTGGTCGTTCGGAGAGATAAAGAAGCCCGAAACCATCAACTATCGCACGTTCAAGCCTGAACGTGACGGGCTGTTCTGCGCGCGCATTTTCGGTCCGATCAAGGATTATGAATGCCTGTGCGGCAAGTATAAGCGGATGAAATATAAGGGCATCGTCTGCGAAAAATGCGGTGTCGAAGTTACGGTGTCGAAGGTCCGGCGCGAACGCATGGGCCATATCGAGCTTGCGGCTCCCGTCGCGCATATCTGGTTCCTGAAATCGCTGCCGAGCCGCATCGGCTTGCTGCTCGACATGCAGTTGAAGCAGCTTGAGCGCGTCCTCTATTTCGAAAATTACATCGTGATGGAGCCGGGTCTGACCCCGCTCGAAAAATATCAGCTGATGACCGAAGACGATCTGCTCGATGCGCAGGACGAATATGGCGAAGACGCCTTTTCGGCCGGCATCGGTGCCGAAGCCGTCCGCCGGATGCTCGAGGAACTCGATCTTGAAGGCGAACGCACCGCGCTGCTTGAAGAGCTTGCGGTCACCAAGTCCGAATTGAAGCCCAAGAAGATCATCAAACGTTTGAAGGTCGTCGAATCGTTCATCGATTCGGGCAACAAGCCCGAGTGGATGATTCTCGAAGTCGTGCCGGTCATTCCGCCCGAACTGCGCCCGCTGGTGCCGTTGGATGGCGGCCGGTTTGCGACGTCGGATCTCAACGATCTCTATCGCCGCGTGATCAACCGCAACAACCGTTTGAAGCGGCTGATGGAACTCCGCGCGCCTGACATCATCGTCCGCAACGAAAAGCGGATGTTGCAGGAAGCCGTCGATGCGCTGTTCGACAATGGCCGTCGCGGTCGCACAATCACAGGCGCCAACAAGCGTCCGCTGAAGTCCTTGTCTGACATGCTCAAGGGCAAGCAGGGCCGGTTCCGCCAGAACCTGCTCGGCAAGCGTGTCGATTATTCGGGGCGTTCGGTGATCGTGACAGGGCCCGAACTCAAGCTGCATCAATGCGGCCTGCCGAAGAAGATGGCGCTCGAACTGTTCAAGCCGTTCATCTATTCGCGGCTCGACGCCAAGGGTCTGTCGATGACCTTGAAGCAGGCGAAGAAGTGGGTCGAAAAGGAACGCAAGGAAGTCTGGGACATCCTCGATGAGGTCATCCGCGAACATCCAGTGCTGCTCAACCGCGCGCCAACGCTGCACCGTCTGGGCATCCAGGCGTTCGAACCGGTGCTGATCGAAGGCAAGGCGATCCAGCTGCATCCGCTGGTCTGTTCGGCATTCAACGCCGATTTCGATGGCGATCAGATGGCAGTTCACGTTCCGCTGAGCCTCGAAGCACAGTTGGAAGCGCGCGTCTTGATGATGTCGACCAACAACATCCTCAGCCCCGCCAATGGCAAACCGATCATCGTGCCGTCGCAGGATATGGTGCTCGGCCTGTATTACATGTCGATGATGAAGGAAGGCGAACCTGGCGAAGGCATGATCATGTCCGATCATATGGAGGTCAATTCCGCGCTCGATGCGAAGGTCGTGACGCTCCACACCAAGATCACCAGCCGCGTTCCGCAGGTCGATGAAAAAGGCGACACCTACATGTTGCGCGTCGAAACGACGCCAGGACGGATGTTGCTGGGCGAAACTTTGCCCAAGAACCATCGCGTACCATTCGATACGATCAACCGGCTGCTGACCAAGAAGGAAATCGGCGACGTCATCGACATCGTCTATCGCCACGCCGGCCAGAAAGAGACGGTCTTGTTTGCCGATGCGATTATGAGCCTCGGTTTCCGCAACGCGTTCAAGGCAGGCATTTCGTTCGGCAAGGACGATATGATCATTCCGCCTGCCAAGGACCGGCTGATCGAGGAAACCCGCGTGCTCGTGCGCGATTTCGAACAGCAATATCAGGATGGCCTGATCACGCAGCAGGAAAAGTATAACAAGGTCGTCGATGCGTGGAGCCGTTGTGGCGATCAGGTCGCGTCCGAAATGATGAAGGAAATCTCGAGCCCCAAACGTGATGAAAACGGGCGCGAATTGCCGACCAACGCGATCTATATGATGGCGCATTCGGGTGCGCGTGGTTCACCAGCGCAGATCAAGCAGCTTGCCGGTATGCGCGGGCTGATGGCCAAGCCATCGGGCGAAATCATCGAAACGCCGATCATCTCCAACTTCAAGGAGGGGCTGACGGTTCTCGAATATTTCAACTCGACGCACGGCGCGCGGAAGGGGCTTGCCGATACGGCACTGAAAACTGCCAACTCGGGCTATCTGACGCGGCGTCTGGTCGACGTGTCGCAGGATTGCACCGTGATCGAAGAAGATTGCGGCACCGAACGCGCGTTGCTGATGAAGGCGATCGTGCAGGGTGGGGCGACGATCGCGTCGCTGGGGGAACGCATCCTGGGGCGGACGACAGCTGAAGACATCGTCGATCCCAAGACCAACGATACAGTCATTCCTGTCGGCACGCTGCTCGACGAGGCCGATATTGTCGTGATCGAAGCGCTCGGCACACAGTCGGTCAAGATCCGTTCGCCGCTCGTCTGCGAAACGCGGATGGGCGTGTGCGGCAAATGCTATGGTCGCGATCTGGCCCGTGGAACGCCTGTGAATATGGGCGAAGCGGTTGGCGTTATCGCGGCGCAATCGATCGGAGAGCCTGGCACGCAGTTGACGATGCGGACGTTCCATATTGGCGGTGCGGCCCAGCTCAACGAACAATCGAGCCAGGAAGCCGTGTCCGATGGCGTGATGGAATATCGCGATCTGCGCACCATCATCGACAAAAATGGCCGCACGGTTTCACTCTCGCGCAATGGTGAAATTGCGATTGTCGATAGCGATGGCCGTGAACGTTCGGCGGATCGTCTGCCTTACGGTGCCTATGTGCTGTTTGCCGACGGCGCGAAGGTGGCCAAGGGAGACCGGATTGCCGAATGGGATCCGTTCACCATGCCCGTCATCACCGAAAACCCCGGCATCGTGAAATATCAGGATCTGGTCGAAGGGCAGACGCTGACCGAACAGACCGATGAAGCAACCGGCATCAGCCAGAAGGTCGTGACCGAATTCCGTCCCGGCCGCTCGAAGGTCGATCTGCGGCCACGGCTCACCTTGCTCGATAATGATTCTGGCGAGGCTGGGCGTTACATGCTTGCCGTGGGCGCGATGCTGTCGGTCGAGGATGGCGCGAAAGTGGCACCGGGCGATATTCTCGCGCGTGTATCGCGTGAAGCCGCCAAGACGCGTGACATTACAGGTGGTTTGCCGCGGGTCGCCGAATTGTTCGAAGCGCGTATTCCCAAGGAAAATGCCATCATCGCACGGGTTTCGGGCCGGGTCGTTTATGGCAAGGATTACAAGGCTAAGCGCAAGATCGGCATCCAGCCCGAAGATGGCGGCGAACTCGTCGAATATCTGATCCCCAAGTCGAAAGTGATCGACGTGCAGGAAGGCGATTATGTGAAGCGCGGCGATAATCTCGTCGCCGGATCGCCCAACCCGCATGACATCCTGGAAGTGTTGGGGATCGAGCCACTCGCTGAATTCCTCGTCGCCGAAATTCAGGAAGTCTATCGTTTGCAGGGCGTGAAGATCAACGACAAGCACATCGAAACGATCGTTCGCCAGATGCTGCAAAAGGTTGAGATCACGCATGCCGGTGACACGACGTTGCTCCCTGCCGAACAGGTCGATCGTGAAGAAATGATCGAGATCAACGACAAGATTCTGGCAATCGGTGGTGAGCCTGCGCAGGGCAAGCCGATCCTGCTTGGGATCACAAAGGCTTCGCTGCAAACGCGGTCGTTCATCTCGGCAGCATCGTTCCAGGAAACCACCCGCGTGCTGACGCAGGCGGCGGTCGAAGGGAAGAAAGACGAGCTGATCGGTCTGAAAGAAAACGTCATCGTCGGGCGGCTGATCCCGGCAGGCACAGGATCGGGAATGAACCGCCTCCGCGTGACCGCCACCAGCCGCGATGCCGCTCTCCGCGTGCAACAGCGCGAATGGCAAAAGAGCCTTGAGGAAGCCTCACGGCCTGCTCCGGCTCCGAAGGCACCAGAGCCGGTTGCGGCTGACGCTGAAGACTAAGGTCTGTTCCGGGCATTTCCGGTTCGATCGTTCACGGCAATAGCCCCGTCTGCATCTTTTGCAGGCGGGGCTTTTTCTGATGTGAGGGTCGCACCATTACCGCAGTTCATGGAACCCAATGGCCGCTTGTGGCGTTACCCCGTCCGAACGAGACGAGGGATAATTCATGGCAAAGCAAGAAAAGACCGGCAAATCCAACAAGGCCGAAAATGATGGCACCACGCTCGATATCAGTGTGGAAAAAAACGCCCGTGCGCCCGTCGCCGAAGCGCTGATGAAGGCGGTGGCAGATAGCTACACGCTCTATGCCAAAACGCTTGGCGTTCACTGGAATGTGCAAGGGGCCAATTTCTACGGTCTGCACAAGCTGACCGATGCGCAGTATAACGAACTCCACAGCGCAGCCGATGCGATTGCCGAACGCATTCGTGCATTGGGGATGCTCGCGCCTACAGGCAATGAAGCGTTCAGAGCGCTGACCATCATCGACAATGATGCGCCGCATAAGCCGACGCATGATATGATTGCCGAACTTGTTGCAGACAACGAACAGGTTGCGCGCCGTATGGCCGAATTTGCAGAGATTGCAGAAGAGGCGAACGATCCGTTCACTAACGACATGCTCGTCGCGCGGATCGGCGTCCATGAACAAAATGCGTGGATGCTGCGCGCCAGTCTGGCGTGATCTGAAACGGCCCCGCCCGCTGCAACAGGAGCGGGGCCGTTCTGGTGTCCTCACGCCTCAGTCGGTCGCGAACAGCATGGCGTCGTTTGCGAATGCCTTGAATTCAAGCGCGTTGCCCGAAGGGTCGCGGAAAAACATGGTTGCTTGTTCGCCCGGCAGGCCGGCGAAACGGATATGCGGGGCTATGCCGAACCCGATGCCTGCCGCTTCGACTCGCGTTGCCAAAACCTGCCAGTCGAGCATCGTCAGGACGATCCCGAAATGGGGAACCGGCACGTTGTGGCCATCGACAGGATTGGTCGTTTCATCGCCGCGCGGGGCGTGATGAACGACCAGCTGATGCCCGAAGAAATCGAAGTCGATCCATTGGTCGCTTGATCGGCCTTCGCCGCACCCGAGTGTATCGTGATAAAATGCACGCGCTGCGGCCAGATCATCGACGGGGATGGCGAGGTGAAACGGGCGCAGCGCATTCATTGCGGCGTCATGCCCTTATGCGGTTCCTTGGGCGCATTGGCGAGCGCGAAACAGGCTTCGAAATCCTGTTCGGCCGATTCGCCAGCTGCCTGCTTCTTTGCCGTCTCGTCGAGCAGAGCGT
>JANOQL010000077.1:0-2372 GCA_031414835.1 Sphingomonadales bacterium
GCGCTGCGCCGGGCCGGTCGCCTAATGCGCCACAGAAGCCCCGCGCTCCAGTCCTGACGCTTCGAGCTGGGCGTCGATTTGGGCCATCAGCCGATCAAGGCCTGCCTGATCCTTTGCTTCGGCACGTGCCACCAGCACGTCCTGCGTATTCGATGCGCGGAGCAGCCACCACCCGTCAGGGGTGTTGACCCGCGCGCCATCGGTGCGATTGACGTCGGCACCATCGGCGGCGAGCCGGTCGAGGATTTCATCGACCACCGCGAACTTGCGGGATTCATCGACCTGAAAGCGCAGTTCGGGCGTGTTGATCATCGCGGGCATCGCATCCTTCAATGCCGTCAATGATCCGCCCAGTTCGCGGATTGCGCGGATGAAGCGCACCGCGACATATTGGGCATCGTCGAAGCCATAAAAATCATGCGCGTAAAAAATATGCCCGCTCATTTCGCCTGCGAGCGGGCTGCCGGTTTCCTTCATCTTGACCTTGATCAGGCTGTGGCCTGTCTTCCACATCAGCGGTGTGCCGCCCAGTTCGCTGATCCGGTCATAGAGTGCCTGGCTCGCCTTCACATCGGCAATGATCGTGGCACCCGGCACTTGCTTCAGCACTGACTCGGCCAGAATGGAGAGGATCTGATCGCCCCAGATGACGCGGCCCTGCCCGTCGATGGCACCGATCCTGTCTCCATCACCATCGAAAGCCAGTCCGAAATCGAGCTGCTTGTCGGCGACCAGCGCCTTCAGATCGGCGAGGTTCGCTTCGACCGTCGGGTCAGGGTGATGGTTTGGAAAGGTTCCGTCGATAGTGGTGAAGATGAGATGATGTTCGCCAGGCAAAATCGCAGTCAGTTTTTCGATGACGCGGCCCGCGGCACCATTGCCTGCGTCCCAGCCGATGCGGAACGCCCCGCCGTCGAACCCCTGCGCCAATCGGGCGACATAGGCGTCCTCGATGTCATGATTGCTGACAGCGCCGTGTCCGCTTTCCCAGTCTCCGGCGGCGGCCATCGCGCCGAGCTTTTGAATGTCCTCGCCATAGAACGGGCCATGCCCGATCACCATTTTGAAACCATTATAGTCGGCGGGGTTGTGACTGCCGGTTATCTGTATGCCGCCGTCAATGCCATCCAATACGGCCTCGGCATAATACAGCATTGGGGTTGGGCCTAGGCCGACACGCACGACATCGACGCCGCTTTCCGTCAGCCCGGCGATCAGCGCAGTTTCCATCATCGGCGAAGACAGCCGCCCGTCATAACCGACGGCAACCCGGCTCCCGCCTTTGCGTCTGATGACTGTTCCGAAGCTGCGCCCGATGGCGCGCGCATCGGCTTCGTGAAGCGTTTTGCCGACAACCCCGCGAATATCATATTCACGGAGCGCGGTGCGATCGAACTGATGTGTCATGGTTTATCCGTCTTTGGAGTTGGCGTGCCGGAGGAGGACATCGCGCGCGCGATTGACTTTGGACGCAAGGTCAGCGCTGCCCCCTGTATCGGGATGAACTTTGGTGATCAGTCGTTTGTGCGCCGATGCGATTTCGTCGGGCGTTGCATCTTCGGAAAGGCCGAGCAGCGTTGCGGCTTCCTTCACGGTCAACGATCCGCTTCCGGCCTGGAATTTGCGCCACAGAAACCACAAGGCGGCTGCAAGCGCTGCAAACGCAATCAGTTTCATGCGAACACAAGCTCCTGCTGCTGATCTTCCTTGACGGGTAACGACAGCCCCGAGATCATCTCACGCAATTCCTGCCGCGCCGTGATGTGGCTGATCCCGATTCCGCCAATCGCTTCGACATCGAGCAGCGTCAGCCCCTTGGGGAACAGTTCGCGATAGATGACGCGTTCGCCAAGGCCCGAAATCGTCCGGAACCCGACGCGCTTGGAAAGCTCGGTCAACGCGGCCCCGACGCGGCGCATATTATGGGCATCGATATGCTGCATACGGTTGCGTAACACGACCCAATCGACCGAAGTTCCATTGGTCTGCGCGCGCTGCTTGCGCAGATCCCAGATCAGCTCTGCATAGAAACTGGGTTTTTTCACCTTGAACGTCTCGGCATCGACCTGCCCGATCAGATCGAGATCGACGAAAGAATCGTTGATCGGCGTCACGATTGTATCGGCACGCGCAATGGTGGCCCGGGTCAGCGGATCGTCGCGCCCCGGGGTGTCGATGATGACAAAATCGCATCCGCTGCCGATCCGCATCACTTCCTGATCGAGTCCGGCAGGCGTGAGCAGGTTGAGCGCGACATGGCGTGGCGAAGGCAGCGCCAGCCCTCGCCTGCGCGCCGTGGCTTCGCGATTGTCGAGATAGCGCGTCAGCGTCTGCTGCCGGTGGTCGAGGTCGATTGCCGCGACGCTATGCCC
>JANOQL010000078.1:0-3441 GCA_031414835.1 Sphingomonadales bacterium
GTCTGCCTCATATCCGCGGAATGTGCCGATCTGGCCGTGGAACTGGCCGATGGCTGCCGAGACGAGCGGAACCTTCGCGGCCACGCACGCATCGTTGACGATCAGCCGCGTCGCGAAGTTATCCGATCCGTCGATGACGCAGTGGACGTCAGACAGGTCTGGCCAGGCATCGGATGCCATCCGGGCCTTGACGCCTGTGAATGCCACGTCGGGATTGATCCGCGCGACGGCAGCCGCTGCGGCATCGACTTTGAATCGCCCGATATCGGCTTCGCTGTAAAGGATTTGTCGTTGGAGGTTTGAAAGTGAAACGACATCATCGTCGATGACCGTCAGCCGACCAACCCCTGCCGCCGCGAGATAGGCAATGGCGGGGCATCCGATCCCTCCCGCGCCGATCAGCACAATATGCGCCGACAGCAATCGCGCCTGCCCCGCGCCGCCGATCTCTTTCAGGACGAGGTGGCGTGCGTAACGGTCAAGCTGATCGTCGGAGAGCGGCAATCACTCGCCTTCGGGGCGCGCGAACGGCATTTCGAACGCGTCGATCTGGGTGATCTCGATGGCATCGAAGACCTTTTCATCGATCGCGGTTTCGATTGCTGCCTTTTTGCGGGCATAGGCAAGCGACGATCGGTGCATCTCTTCAAGCTGCGGTTTGAGGCTCGGGTTTTGTTCTAGCACATGCAAAGCATCGAAACGACCGTTCATGATCGACAGCCACCAAGACATCCCGCGTCGTTCTGGTTGTGCTTCCCATTTGAGCATGTGGATCAATACCCGAGATAATTGGCTGGTATATGCGCTCCGCTCGCTTCGCCCCATTGTTTCGATTTCCTCGGCGACATTGTCCCAGTCGATCGCGTCGAATCGTCGCTGGCGCAGCAGCGCGCCTTGAGCCATCGCCCAGCCATAGCCATCGGCTTCATAGTCGGGATAGGCTTCGGGTTCGGCCGCGACGGGAAAAACAGGCTTGTTCATGGCTGAGTTTTACCATTGATTACAAAGGCTGTCGAATGGTGGCGCCTGCCTCAATTGGCGTAATAGCTGAAATTGCTGCGATACCAGCCCGAGCCGTTTTCGCCGGTGGGTTTGAACAGACCTTCCTTAGCATGGCTCGCCAGAGTTCCGCCGATCAGGCTTTCGAGCTCGGGGCAGTCGATCCGTTTGACAACGATGCGCTCGACTCCGCCTGCGCCAAACTGAAGGAGAAACGGGACATCCATCTTGATGCGCTTGCCATTGCCAAAGCGTTCGCATTTGCCTTGCTTGAGAAGACCATCAATCTGCGCCATCGTCTTGTCTGCCATCCGGATCGGCGGCTGTTTTTTGACTTGGGGGATATCGTTCCAATTGCCGCCTGCAACTTCGACGCTTTGCGCCATTCCGGCGGTTGATATTGCCAGTGCGGCCAATGCCAAGATCGTTTTCATACTCACCTCCCGGTCGATCCGAATCCACCTGCATTACGCGCTGTTTCGGGCAAATTGTCCAGTATTTCGAACGTCGCGCGCTGTACCGCGGCGAGAACAAGCTGCGCGATCCGGTCTCCGCGCCGGATTTCGAACGGCTCCGCCCCCAAATTGGCGAGGATCACCTTCACTTCGCCGCGATAATCGCTGTCGATCGTGCCGGGCGTATTGAGGCAGGTGACGCCGTGCTTGAGCGCGAGGCCAGAACGCGGGCGCACCTGCACTTCGAAGCCGTCGGGGATTGCCATGGCAAAGCCGGTTGCAACGGCGTGACGCGCGCCCGGTGCAAGGATGAAGTCTTCAGCGGACACAACGTCCATGCCCGCTGCACCATCGGTCGCGTAGGCGGGCAGCGGCAGGTCTGTGCCGTGCGGCAGGCGGAGCAGTGAAATGGTGATGGGGTTCATCGTGCGGCCTTAGACCAGTCCTGCACGCCGGTTCAACGCTTTAGCCCAGCAGTGTCAGCGTGAGATCGACCGCAGTGCCTTCCTCCAGCCGCTCAGCCTTGCGAACCGCTGCCTTCACCGGGAGCAGATAGCCCTGCACGTCGTTTGCCGGAAATAGCGATGTTTGAAACTCGGTCGCCCCGATCCGCGCCGCAACCTTGATCGACCCGAACCCGTTGCGCCGCGCGAGGCTCGATTTGATCCGCACCGCCGCATCGCCATCGATCGTTATGAAGAACCATGCGGCAGGCGCGTCGGACTTGCTCGATTTCCACCGCCACAGCGGGCCCGTGTGCGTGATGATCGGATGTTCGCGCGCCGCGCCGGGATCCTCGCCGAACTCAGCAGCAATCGCGGCGAGATCGGCTACCACTTGCCCCCGGCATCCTCGATCGCCTTGAGCAACGCCTTCTTGCTCTCGGTGCGGTTCTTGCCCGCATTGCGCGGCATTTCGGGGATCGGATGGCCATGCTCGGCCTCATACTCCTGGCGGCGACGAAGGATTCTCTCTCCCATCTCTTGCAACGTAATCGGTATCTTTGGATCGCTCACATCAAGCCTCCTAACCTTCAACATATTGGCGCAACTTCATGCGCGTCACTCCATTGAGATACAGAAACGCGAATGGGTATTCTTCCGAATAGCGCGCATCGTTGGCGTCCGGCACGATATGTTCGCCTAACAGCGCCAGTGCCGGATAGCACTGTCGGTTGTCCCAGCCAAAGTGAGATTGAACGTCGGTGGAGGACACCACGTCAACGTTCTCCAGAGCGAAAGCAGCGATTTGGCGGGCATCATCAAAAGGCGAAGTTCCTATCAGCACAGGGTCGACAAATGCAAACAGCAGGCTTTTTGCGTGAACGCCACCAATCCCTGTGCGACTGTTTGGGTCAGAATATCCAGCAATCCACCCAGCGTTTATAAGTTGAGCAAGCCCTTCCTCGGCATCAGGCAATGTCAGCCCCTCAACAGACTCAAAAATAGCGCCTTCGGATGTCTGCACCATTCCCTTAGCATCGGCATCGTTCTTCCAAACGACTTCTGCAATTCGCCACGCCACCGATGCTTGGGGCACATCGACGACCCCGATATTACGTTGAAGAAAGTTGGCCAGCTGCGTAATGTTAGACTGCCACCGCTCTTGTTCCTCGATCTCTGAGTTTGGCATCACCTCGTCATATGTTTCCGCCAAAACTGAGCCGACCACCGGAATCGCTCCGAGTCCGCCCTTTGCCAATCGCCTGATCCAAGACGCAACAGGATCTTTCCTGATTGGCGCAATCGGAGATTTGCTTAACATCGTTCGACTTCTCTCAGTTTGCGTCAGACTTTCCTCACACCAGCATGGCCGCCTTGGCCTTGCGGCTCTTCGCGACGGGCAGCGTGTCAGTCCGCTTTGCCTTCATCAACAGTGGCTTGAGATAGCCGCCAGTGTAGCTGCGCGGCGCGTCGGCCACTTGCTCGGGCGTGCCCTCGGCCACGACTTCGCCGCCTTTGACGCCGCCCTCCGGCCCCAGATCGAG
>JANOQL010000079.1:0-2298 GCA_031414835.1 Sphingomonadales bacterium
CCGCGCATAGAACGGCGTATCTTCCCACGTCTTGCGGATCGTGACCTTCGATCCTTCATCAGCGCGGGTCAGGCGCGGCATCCGCCAGCCAGTTTTGGGCAGCGCGATCTCGGTTAGCAATTCGACGGGTTCAACACCACCATCCTCGCCGAAGCGGAAGGCGTTGGCAAAACTGGTGCCGTCGCGTCGTCGCCCTTCGTAAAGCACTGCCGTATCGCGGCGCAGATGCGCGCGGGACCAGCGCCAGTCGATGAAGCCATCCTCCAAAGGCTCGTCGCCAGCATTGCTGTCGATATAGGCTTCGCCGCGCCATTTGAGCGACGGTGATGTGAGCATCACCTCAACTGGTGCACGCGGCATGATCGGGCGCCAGACATGGCGTGCGACGGCATCGAGCGGCCAGTCGGTATCGAACAATGCCGCTGCCGCAATGCGGATGCGCCCACGCAAGGCAGACGGGATCGGCGCGGTCCGTTCGTCGATGTCGATTGTCAGCCCGTCTCCATCCCAGTGGAGCGCGCTCGGGCCGATGATGAGGGCGTTGGCATCACGCGACAATCGGTCGCGCTTGCGCTCAGTCATCGCCCAGCGATGGCCGCCCGCGCCATAAAGCGCGACGTTCAATGCGACATGGTTGAACGGATCCCCGCGACCTGACCAGTGATAATAGGGTGAAAACACGCTGCCGATAAACGCGATGATCGTCAGCCCGAAACGCCGGTCTTCGCTGATCGCGTCGATATACCACCAGCGATAGCCGCCGGGCTCGACGTTCGCGTCGAAGCCAAATCCGCGATCAGGCTGTCTGCGGCCTGCCATCCCGACAAGGCCGCCATCGGCACGCCCGCGCCCGGGTGCGTTCCCCCACCGGCCAGGTATACCCCCGGGATCGCCGTCCGCGCCCCCGGCCTGCGGAACGCCGCTGCCCATCCGTGCGTCGCCCGCCCGTAAAGCGCGCCACCGCTCGCCGGGAACAGGCTGTTGAAGCCGCTCGGCGTTGTCAGTTCCGTTCGATCCGACAGGTTCAGCATCAGGCCGCATTGGGCCAGACGGTTGGTCATTGCTGCCTGACATGCGGCAATCTCCTCTTGGGAAAGCGGGTGTGTATCGCCACGCGCGGGCGCGTTGACGATGATCTGGAGGCGCTCGGGCGCGCCGGGTCTGTGCGGTTCAGGCTGGTCGCGATCCTGCGCGCAGACATAAGCCGTGGGATCTGACGGCAGATTGCCGCTGCCGATCTCGGCAAATTCGCGCGCGTAATCGGGCGAGAAGAACACATTGTGACGCGATAGGGGAAAGCCCGATGTTGGTGCATCGGCGACCCAGACCAGTGCCGATAACGAGCGGTCGCGCGGCGGCACTGGCCTGGCAGCGCGCGTCGCTGCCTTACCCAACAGCCCGCTGCCCAGCGCCGACGGGTCGCAGTTCGCGACAATCCGGTCGGCTGCGACTCGCGTGCCATCTTCGAGGATCGCCGCAGAGATGTTGCCGTTTGTGGCTTCGATCTCACGGCAGCCAGTGCCATAGTGAAACTGCGCGCCTTGCCGCATTGCCAAGGCCTCGAACGCGCGGGCAACGGCGTGCATCCCGCCCGCCACTGACCAGACACCTGCCTGTTCGACATGCGCGATCAGCATCAGTGTGGCGGGGGCCGCAAATGGCGATGCGCCCGAATAGGTGGCGTAGCGCCCGAACAATTGCCTCAGCCGGGGATCGTGGAAATATTGCCCAAGTTTGCCCCAGAGTGATGCGAATGGCTGGATGCTCATCATGTCGCCCATGCGCGTCGGGCCGATCCGCCAGCTGAGGCCGATGGGGTTGGTCGCAGAACCGCGCAGAAACGGGCGTTCGAGCGTGCGATAGGTGCGTTCCGCCTGCGCCAGAAACGCGGCAAAGCGGCGACCCTCATCCGGACCTGCAAAGGCTGCGATCGCGTCGGCGCTTGCCGCTGCATTCGAATGCAAATCGAGGCGTTGATCGCCGTCCCACGCGTGGCGCGCCAGCGTATCGAGTTGCGTCAGCCCCACGCACTCCTCGAACGATGCCCCTGCGGCCTCGAGTATCTCATCGAACACCCAGCGCATCGTGAACACCGTAGGGCCGGCATCGATCGGACGACCTGCAGGCGATAATTGCCGCATCTTGCCGCCGGGGGTCGCTTCTTTCTCGATCACCGTCACATCGCACCCGCGCGCAGCAAGCAGCACTGCCGCCGCCAGCCCGCCGATTCCGGCTCCGATGATGACGACCTTCTCGCTCAATACCCTTGACCCGGCGTTGACCCGCCGATGACGACTG
>JANOQL010000080.1:0-1604 GCA_031414835.1 Sphingomonadales bacterium
ATTTGTCTGCGTCGGGGGACGCGGCGGCGCTGGCTGTGAAAGGCCGGTTGCTCAAGGATCGCGCGCTGATTTCTTCGGGGGGCGAGCGCGCGATCCTTATGGGCGATGCGATTGCCGCCTATGCCGCCGCCGATGCCATCGATCCGCAGCCGTGGTTGCTGCTCAATGTTGCAACCCTCAGCCTGCTTGGCGGCGATGCGGAACGCGCGGCGGTGCTGGCCGATCAGGTGCTGGCACGCGTGGCCCCCGGTCAGTCGGTCAGCGAAACGCCGTATTTTCTTGCCGCAACGCGTGCCGAAGCCTTGTTGCTCAAACAGGATATTGCCGGGGCCGATGCCGCGCTCGCCGAAGCGCGCGCTGCCGATCCCGATGGCTGGTCCGATCATGCGACCACGCTGCGGCATTTCCGGCTGATTGTGGCTGCCCAGAGTGGATCAACGCGCGGATCGCTCGATTGGCTCGATGCGCACCGCCCGCCGCGCTCGGCGCATTTTGCAGGGCATCTGGGTGTCGATCCTGACAATTGTGCCGATCTGCGCGCCGAAATCGACGCGATCCTGTCCGATCAGAATATCGGCTTTGGCTATGGCGCGCTGGCGGCTGGCGCAGACATTGTGATTGCCGAAAGCCTGATTGCGCGCGGCGGCGAACTGCACTTTGTGCTGCCTGCGCCAGAGCCTGAATTTTTCCGCCAGTCGGTTGCGCCCTATCCGGGGTGGGATGCGCGGTATCGCATCTGCTTGGCTGCTGCGGCAACGCTGACCATCGCGACGCAGACCAAGGGTGCGTTCGAGCCGCTGGCAACGGCGCTTGCTGCCGAACGCGCGATGGGGGCAGCGGCACTCAATGCGCGGCTCTTGGAAACCGAAGCTGTGCAGATCCTTGTCATCGACGATGGTGACGGGCCGTGGGGCGGCGGCAAGCATACCGCCCGCGATGGCGAAGTGTGGCGGCGCGCGTTGAAGGAACAGGCGATCGTCATCGCCCCGCGCCGGGTGTTGGTGCCGCCCTCTGTGAGCCGTAACGAAGGCCGCGACGATCTGGGGCTGGCGGCGTTGCTTCATGTCCGCTTCGATGGGGTCGATGGCTTGGGCGATACTGAATTTGCCACTGCGATCGACACGATCATCGGGCCGATGCGCAACGCGATGAAGGCGCTGCCGCATGGTCCGGTGCGCGATATGCCATGCGGCAATGCGCGGCTGATGCAGTTCGAAGATGTGGCGTCTGCGGCGTTGTTTGCGCTGGCGCTTCACGCGCTCGATCCGCCCGATGGCAGCATGGCCGCGCCGCTGACGCTCGTGGCGCATTACGGTCTCGTGCACCGGATCGGAGACATGATCGCAGGGCCGGCCATTGCCGGCCTTTCGGCGTTTCTGCCTGCCACTCCCGGCGGCACGCTGATGCTCAGCGCGGCGTTCGCCCATGCCTATGCGATTGTCGCAGGGCCGGAGGTGCGGATGCCCGTGGTCGGCGATGCGGGCGGAGAGCCGCTGCACGCGCTGTGTGTTATGGGGTAGGCTTGTTCCCCTCCCGCAGGCGGGAGGGGCTAGGGGTGGGTGAGTCCGTGTGTTCAAACTGTGCCGCGTCGGCCCACCCCCAAC
>JANOQL010000081.1:0-2449 GCA_031414835.1 Sphingomonadales bacterium
CCAAGGGAGACTTGCAAACTCAGCGCAGCAAACCCTCTGCGCCTTTGCGCCTCTGCGCGAACCAATTTTTTGCTCGCGCAGAGGCGCAGAGGCGCACGGAAGGAAAAGCTGCTGTCGCAAGTCTCCCTTGGCGGCTTGGCGGCTTGGCGTGAACCTGTTTTGCCTGCCGCTCGCGCGGCTGGGGGAGCTACAACATGAATCTCCAGCGCGAAGTTTCTCCCACCACCGAAGGCGGGGTGATCGAGAATTACACGATCAATTTCGGCCCGCAGCATCCGGCCGCGCATGGCGTTCTCCGGCTGGTGATGGAGTTGGACGGGGAGATTGTTGAGCGGCTCGATCCGCACATCGGCCTGCTCCACCGCGGCACCGAAAAGCTGATCGAACACAAAACCTACTTGCAGGCGCTGCCTTATTTTGATCGGCTCGATTATTCGTCGCCGCTGTGCATGGAGCACAGCTATGTGCTCGCGATCGAGAAATTGCTCGATCTCGAAGTGCCGCTGCGCGCGCAATATCTGCGCGTGCTGTTTGCCGAACTGACGCGGATCGGCAATCACATGATGAACCTCGGCGCACACATCCTCGATATCGGGGCGATGACGCCGATGCTGTGGATGGCCGAAATCCGCGAGGATTGTTACGGTTTCTTCGAACGCGCGAGCGGCGCACGGATGCACATGGCGTGGTTCCGCCCCGGCGGTGTGCATCAGGATGTACCGCTCAAACTGCTCACCGACATCGCCGACTGGCTCGATGACCGGATGCCGCGCCTGTTCGAAGACGCGATCAGTTTGGTAGCGGACAATCGCATCTTCAAACAGCGCAATGTCGATATCGGCGTCGTCAGCCGTGATGATGCGCTGGCGTGGGGCTTTTCAGGCCCGATGATCCGCGCGGCGGGGCTGCCATGGGATCTGCGGCGCTCGCAGCCCTATGACGTGTATGACCGGATGGAATTCGACATTCCCGTCGGCACCAACAGCGATTGTTACGACCGCTTCATGGTCCGCGTCGAGGAGGTGCGGCAGTCGGTCCGCATCATCAAGCAGTGCCTGCGCGACATGCCCGAAGGCCCGATCGCGAGCGACGACCGCAAGATCGTGCCGCCCAAACGCGCCGAAATGAAACAGAGCATGGAAGCGCTGATCCACCATTTCAAACTCTACACCGAAGGCTTCCGTGTCCCCGAAGGCAGCGTCTATGTCGCGACCGAAAGCCCCAAGGGCGAATTCGGGGTGTATCTGGTCAGCGATGGCTCGAACAAGCCCTACCGCTGCAAGATCCGCCCGACCGCGTTTTCGCATTTGCAGGCTATGGATTTCATGAGCCGGGGGCACATGCTGGCCGATACGACCGCGATTTTGGGCGCGCTGGATATCGTGTTTGGGGAGTGTGATCGGTGATAGACTTTGAGTGGGAGACTGCGCGCCGGGGAAAGCGCCGCGAATCCACCAAGCTATGGTGGTCGAAGCAACCGTTTTGGTTCAAAGTCACGTTTTTTGTCGCAGTAGTTCCATCTTGGTGTGTGATTGTTTTCAATAGTCTCTCTGATAATTCGACTGCTGCTTCCAGCATTGTTGCGTTTTGCATTTTCTTCGCTGTCACCCTTTTTGCAATTTTTTTGGCAAATCGGCGCAGGGAGAGGAATCGCAATGTCTAATTTTCCTGTTTCGCCAAACAGTTGTGGAACCCCCGCCCACCTCGTCATTGCGAGCGAAGCGCGGCAATCCAGTGCGCTGGACAGGCCGTCTGGATTGCTGCGTCGCTGCGCTCCTGGCAATGACGGGGATATGCTATTGTCAGCCTTGGAGGTTTGCCATGCCTGATACCGTCACCAACGAATTGCTCTACGAAGTGCTGGTCAAGATGCAGGCGCAGCTTGGCGCGATGCATGTGAAGCTCGGCGATGTCGAAAGCCGCCTCGGAGTCGTCGAGGAAAACACCGCAAGCATGTCAATGCGGATCGCGTCGGTCGAAGTCTCGATCGCTGGCACGCACAAGCGGATCGACCGGATCGAGCATCGCCTCGACCGGATCGAAACGCGGCTGGGGCTGGTGGACGCATGATGGCGATCCTTAAAATCCTCCCCATTCATGGGGAGGGGGACCACGAAGTGGTGGAGGGGGGTGTCAGAAGGCACCTCATCCTGACACCCCCCTCCGTCGGCTGCGCCGCCACCTCCCCACAAGTGGGGAGGATTTGAGAGAGACTATGGCTGAGGCACCCCAAATCCCCAACGAAGCCGAAACCCGCGCGCGGTGGGGTTCGTTCGTGTTCTCGCCCGAAACCCGCGCGGCGGCGGATATGCATATTGCGCGCTACCCGGCGGGGCGGCAGCAATCGGCGGTGATGGCGTTGCTCGATCTGGCGCAGCGGCAGGTGGGGGCGGAAACCAACACGCAGGGCTGGCTGCCGGTGCCGGTGATCGAATATGTCGCGGGCCAA
>JANOQL010000082.1:0-2862 GCA_031414835.1 Sphingomonadales bacterium
CCGATCCGTCATTGCCCGAAGCATGAGTGAACCGCGGGCCTTCGCGGCAGTCTCCGATCGCATAAATGCGCGGGTTGCTGGTGCGGCGGCGCGCATCGACGATGATGCCATCCTTGCCGATCTTCACCCCTGCGTTCTCAAGCCCCAGCCCTTCGACATTGGGCGCACGGCCTGCTGACACGAGCAAGTGGCTCGCCTCGACTGTCTTGCCGCCCGCGAGCGTGATCGTGATACCCGCCGCTGATTTCGCGACGCTCTCAACACCGGTTTCGGTGAGGATGGTCACGCCTTCATTGCGCAGCGTGTCGAGGATCAGCGCCACGCCTTCGGCATCGTCGCGCGGCATTGGCTTGTGCGCTTCGATCAGTGTCACATCCGATCCCAGCCGCCGGAACGCCTGCGACATCTCGATGCCAATCGCACCCGCCCCGATAATCGCGAGGTGCGAAGGCAGTTCGGTTAGCCCCCAGAGGTTGTGGTTGGTCAGATAGGGCACCGTCTCAAGCCCCGGAATCGGCGGCACACGCGGGCGCGACCCGGTGGCGATGACGATGCGTTTGGCCTTGAGCGTCTCACCATTGACTTCGACTGTTCGATCATCGCGCAATACGCCGCGCCCGCGATAAACGCGCACGCCCATGCCTTCAAATCGCTCCTGCGAATCAACAGGCGCGATGGTTTCAATCGCGCCGTGGACGTGCGCCATGACGGCGGCGACATCGACTTTGGGTGGCGACAGTGTCACGCCGAGTGCCGTCGCAGTCGCGGCTTCGTGCGCGCGATGTGCCGCGGCGATGATGGCTTTGGACGGCACACAGCCGGTATTGAGGCAATCGCCCCCCATCGGCCCTTCCTCGATCAGCGCGGCCTTGAGCCCGAACATCGCAGGGCCACCTGCCGCGGTTAGTCCGGCGGAACCTGCGCCGATCACCACCACATCGAAAGTTTCGGCCATAGGTCGGTATCACTCGCGTTAGTGGGAGGGTTTCATGCGTGAGACTTGTTGATACACGGGACCAAAGGAGAGGCAAGAAATGGCTAACGCACTCGCGGCCCGTTTGGGCATCGAATTTCCGCTTTACGCATTTTCGCACTGCCGCGACGTTGTGGCGGCGGTCAGCAAGGCAGGCGGGTTCGGCGTGCTGGGCGCGACTGCGTATGACCCCGAACAGCTTGAGGTCGAGCTCGCGTGGATCGATGCGCATGTCGATGGCAAGCCCTATGGCGTCGATGTGCTGATCCCCGAAAACCTGTCAGTCGGCGGCGAGGTGGGGCTGACGGTGGGGAAGCTCGCCGAGCGCGTCCCGCAGGCCCATAAAGACTTCACCGACAATCTGTTGAAGGCGCATGGCGTCGAACCAGCCGGAATGCTCGCACGACGCGGTGACAATGCCCCGCCGCCATACTGGCCCGCCGAAGCGATGCAGCTGCTTGAGGTCGCGTTCCGGCATCCGATCAGGATGGCAGTCAATGCATTGGGCGCGCCGCCGCCTGAAATGATCGAGATGGGCCGCAAGCACAATGTCCCAATCGGCGCGCTGGCAGGGGCAAAGGAACACGCGCTGCGGCTCGCCGAACGCGGCTGCGACGTGATCATCGCGCAAGGTGGAGAGGCGGGTGGGCATTGCGGCGAAGTCGCGACGATGGTGCTGATCCCCGAAGTCGTCCGCGCGTTGCGTGCCGCAGACTATGACATACCGGTGCTAGCGGCAGGCGGGATCATGACCGGCGAACAGATGGCGGGCTGCATGGCGATGGGGGCGGCAGGCGCGTGGACAGGTTCGGTCTGGCTCGCGACTGCCGAAAGCGAATGCAGCCAGATCTTCCGTGAGAAAATGGTCGAGGCCAAAAGCCGCGATACCGTGCGATCACGCGCGCGGACGGGCAAGCCGTCGCGTCAACTCAAATCGGCATGGACCGAGGCGTGGGAAGGGCCCGACAGCCCAGGCGCATTGCCAATGCCGATCCAGCCGCTGATCTCCGAACCCGCGATCCGCCACGCAACCAAATCGGCCGAAGCGGGCAACGCCGAGGCGCGGAAACTGGTGACCTATTTCGTCGGCCAAGGCGTCGGGATGGTCGATGGCATCACGTCATCGCGCAGCGTCGTCCAGGATTTCATGCGCGACTACGCCGATGCAGTGGAACGGCTGAACGGGGCGATTTAATTTAGAGACTAATTCCGTTCAGGCTGAGCTTGTCGAAGCCCTGCCTTTTCTTGACGCTGCGGTGTCCAGAACAAGGTAGCCCTTCGACAAGCTCAGGGTAGTCGGGGTTTTGGCGGACTAGACCCTAGGCTTTCCAGCCATATAGGCATCGAGCGTCTCGTGATAATGCCTGATCCGGCTTTCCTGATAGCGCGCGAGCGTCACTCCGGGCTTTTTGGACGCGCGCAGCCCTTTCTGGATGCGCATCAGATTGTCGGTATCCTGATCGGCGACCATCGCCGCAGAGCCGAGTTCGGGCGCATCGGCCCAGTTCTGATCGGGGCTGAGCATCGTCATCTTGGCAGGCGCGGGGTGCGATCCGTCGGGCGCTTTGGAGAACAGGAACATGATCTCCATGATCGAACTTTCGGGATCGTCGCCATTGGGGCGGAAGCGGTAGGTGATCGGCAGCGCCTGACCGCCCCACGGCACCATGTTTGGGAAGAGCATATATTCGATCAAATCGAGCGATTCGCTATCCGACAATGCGGACATATCGCGGCCAATCGAGCGTGAAATTTTCTCTCTCGCACGTTGGGCGAGTTTGCCTCGCGCGGTTTCGCCTTCGCCGACTTCGATGGGTTTGCCGGCAAAGAACGGAACATCGCGGCGCATTTCTTCGATCGTGCGTTCGGGCGGAATGCCCTTGAGCGAT
>JANOQL010000083.1:0-5648 GCA_031414835.1 Sphingomonadales bacterium
ACTCCAACGGCCCTACAGGCTTCGGGCAAATCTTCTTCAACAAAGGGCAAGCTGAGTTTCCCCAGCCGCGATTTGATCGCCATTTCCCACAACGATGCCGCACTTGAAACACATTCAGAAAGGCGGGTGTCGATAATTGTCGATAATCGGGCAGGAGGGCGGGGGAGCAGCACGTCAATCAGAGGAAGGAGAATGTTCGTATCGAGCAGATACTTCATTTCTTGGGGCCATCCCAAAATTCGGGCGGTTGCGGCGTAATCAAAAAGTCTTCGGGCAACGGGTCGTCGAAATCAGGAGACACCCAGCCTCCCATTCCGGTGTACCCCTTCTCTTCCCGCCATTTGCGCAGGGCTTCGTAATTGGGGCCGCTCTTCTCAGGCTTCACCGCGCCGAGTTCGAATTGCGGCTTTCCGCGGTTGGTGACGATCACGCGTTCGCCTTCGGCGGCCATGCGGCCATATTCGCTGACACGGTTCTTGAATTGCTTGATCGGGACGTGAATTGTCATACTTTTCAAAGTAGCCTCTTGAGGCTACTTGTCAACGCAGCGCGACGCCTGTTGCCCTTTCGAGGTCGGCCAGCGCCTGTTCTTCGCCCGTCACCTTGATCGCGTGCATCCCCAAAACGGCGGCGGGTTTGCAGTTGATGCCGAGATCGTCGAGATAGATACATTCCGCAGGAGCGAGGCCGAGCGCTTCGCACATCATCGTATAGATGCGCGGATCGGGCTTGCGGATCCCGGCTTTCGAGCTTTCAATGATGTGCTCGAAGCGCGTCATTGCATCGGCGACTGCGTTCGATGCACCTTCGCTCCGCGCCATGCCGGGGCCGTGGCCCGAAGGCACATTGTTAGTGATGCAGCCAAGCCGGAAGCCTGCGACTCTGAGCGCGTCCATCGCCGCGACCATGCGCGGGCGGACATTCCCTGCCAGCCGCGCGATGACGTCGCGTCCCGGAATGGTGTGGCCGCGTGCGCTGGCCTCGGCAGCGAACAGCACATCGAACGCCTCGGCGTCGATTTCGGCGCGTTCGAACTTCGCCCAGGCGTTGGCATCGGGATCGGCGGCGTTGATCATCCGGATGATGTTGGCAGGCAGGCCGCGTTCGGCTTCATAGGCAGAAAATGCGTCAAACGGAGACGAGGTGATCACGCCGCCAAAATCGAATATCACTGCTGCAAACATAAATGGCCCCGCTCTGGCGGCTGCCTCTGCCGCCGGCGGTCAAGACCGTCAAGCAATCTGCCAAAGCTGTTCGATACCAAATGCTAACACCATCGCTGTAGCCCAATTCGATGCACGCGATCACACGCCATTTTCGGAAGCGGTTCAGGGTGCACCTCGCGATCGAAACGCGTGGCCACGTGGTGCTGTTCACCGTGCTCGCGACCATACTTGCAACTGCGGCGCCGCTCCTTGTGGTCAGTCTGGCATTAAGCCAGATCGCGGCGCTGCCGATGTCTGCATTTGTCGCGATTCTCGTGATCTCGGGCGCGATCCCGCTGCTGATCACGCCGCCGATTGCCTATTTTGCGCTGACGATGTTCAGGCTGATCACGCTGACGATCAAGCGCGTCGACGATCATGTCCGCTTCGACACGATGACAGGGTTGCTCAATCGCGACCATTTTCTCGATCAGCTTCGCGGGTGCCTCGAAGGCGGGGTCGTGCTGATCGTCGATGCCGATCATTTCAAGTCGATCAATGATCGCTTTGGCCATGACACAGGTGACGCGGCGCTGAAGATGCTCGCCCAGCAGATCGGCGACGTTGCCGGACCAATCGGTATCGCGGGGCGCTTGGGGGGTGAAGAGTTCGGAGTCTACCTTCCATCCTGGTCGATTGAACAGAGCGCCGTCGTAGCAGATGCCATTTGCAGTCATATCCGCCTGCACACCGATCGATCGACGGGGCATGATTTGCGCATGACTGTCAGCATTGGTGGTGCTGCTCATTTTCCGGGAGCAATGATCCGGGAAGCGCTCAAATCAGCCGATGATCGTTTGTATCATGCCAAAGAAACAGGGCGCGACAGGTTCGTTTTGGCTGATCCTGTCGTTGGCGGGCGCTTTCGTCACGCCGCGTGATACCAGCGGACACCGTCGATTGTTTCGCGAACGGCACGCCCTTCGCATTCGAGCCGTTTGAAATGGGCCATGGCTTCACCGCTGGCAAGTTCACGAGCATCGGGGCCGATGGCGCGGTTGAACAGCAAGGGAAAGGCATCGATGACGCGCATCGGTGTATCGGCAATGGCCGCTTCGACACGATCCAGCCGCCCGCGATGTTCGTCGCGCAAGGCAATCAGCCGGGTGTGGAGACCCTTGAACGGCTCTCCATGCGCGGGGCAGACAAGGAGATCGGCGGGAAGCACATCGAGCAGCTTGTCAATCGAATCGAGCCATTCGCCCAGCGGATCGGCATCGGGCTCGGTCACCAGCACCGAAACGTTCGAACTGATCCGCGGCAACACCTGATCGCCCGAGATCATCACACCATCGACTTCGTTGACGAGGCAGGCATGTTCGGGGCTGTGACCCGATCCGACGACAATCTGCCAACGGTGCCGCCCCAGATCGAGCACATCGCCATCGCGCATCCGCCGGTACGAAATCGGCATTTCGTAAACCATCCGGGCGAACCGGCCCCATCCGCGCGATTTCATTTCGGTCAGGACATCCTCGTCCCACCCCGCCGTGCGCTGAAGCGCAATCAGCGCTTCGGGGGCTTCATCGCGGGTATCGCCTGTGAGCATCCGCGCGGTCAGCCATTCACCGCGCGTCATCCAGAGTTCGGCATCGAAGCGTTTGCACAGCCAGCCCGCAAGCCCGATATGATCGGGGTGCAGATGGGTGCAAATCACGCGAGTTGCCGCTTCGCCTTTCAGGTCGCCATCGAACAAGGCTTTCCACGCATCGCTGCACATCGTCAGCAGCATGCCTGTATCGACAGGTGCGAACCCGCCGTCATCATCGTCAAGCAGCCAGCTGTTGATATGCCCCAGCGAACCCGGCATCGGAATTCGCGCCCATCGCACACTCGGCGCCAGCCGCATCGCTTCGCCTGTGCCGGGCGCGTGACTGCCCCATGGATAGTCGAGGCCGGCAGCGCTTGTGGCAGTGTATGAATCGTCCTGAGTCAGCGACGCGTCAGGCGAAAGCCGTTCGGACTGCAAGGGCTCTGCTGACGCGTCTGCCACCGATCAGGTCTTGAACAAGGTTTCGGCGGTGTGTTCGACAGGAGGTGCGACAGCTGCTTCATCGGCGTGAACTTCGTCGGCAGCCCGCGCAGCCGCTTCGCGTTCGGCGCGAAGCTCCACAATGAGCGCAGCGCGATCGCCATCGAGCTTGGTGTCGGTGGCGGCTGCAATTCCCTTCATCTTTGCAGCTTTTGCAACCAGTGCGTCGAGCTCGCGCTGAGTGCACAGCCCCAGCGTCACCGGGTCTTTGGGAACGATATCGACAATGTTCCAGTGGCTGCGATCGCGGATGGCAGAAATGGTGTGCCGCGTGGTTCCGATCAGCTTGCCGATCTGCCCGTCGGACACTTCGGGATGGTTGCGCAGAATCCACGCAATGCCATCGGGCTTGTCCTGCCGCTTCGATACAGGCGTGTAGCGCGGCCCTTTGGTGCGCGTTGCCTGTTCAGGCTCACGGTCCATCTGAAGGACGTGGTTGAGATCGTTCTGCCCGCGCTCGATTTCGGCAAGCGTGATTTCACCGGCGCGCACAGGATCGCGCCCTGTCAGCTTGGTCGCGGCAAGATCATCGGCAATCGCCTGGACTTCGAGGATATGAAGCCCGCAAAACTGCGCGATCTGGATGAACGACAATGCGGTATTATCGACCATCCATGAAGCCGTTGCGTGTGGCATCAGCGGTTGCGCCATGGCGTAAACCCTTTCAGACAAAAGAAGGGCCGCCCCTTGCGGAGCGGCCGGTATGCCCTGTGGCTTAGGCCGGGAGACGCGTCAGCGCAAGCATCGCGATCATTCGCCTAATGAAAGCACGACCTTGCCGACATGATCGCCTGATTCCATCCGCGCATGAGCGGCAGGCGCTTCGTTGAGCGAGAACACCTTGTCTACGACAGGCCTCAGCCGCCCATCTTTCACAAACGGCCAGACGCTGCGCGACAGTTCGTCGGCGACGAGCGTCTTGAAGCCAACAGGCCGCGCGCGCAGTGTCGATCCGGTCAGCGTCAGCCGTTTCATCATGACCATCGCCACGTTGATTTCAGCTGTAATCCCGCGCTGGACCGCAATCGTGACGTGCCGGCCATCTTCGGCAAGGCAGGCGAGGTTCCGCGGCACATAATCGCCGCCGACCATATCGAGCACGGCGTTAACGCCTTTGCCACCTGTTATCGCCTGGACTTCGGTGACGAAATCCTTCGCCTTGTAATCAATGGCGTGATCGGCGCCCAGCGCCAGTGCGGCGCTGCACTTGGCGGCGCTGCCAGCGGTGACAATAACGGTCAGCCCGAACAGCTTGCCAAGCGTGATTGCCATCGTGCCGATGCCCGATGTGCCGCCGTGGATCAGCACGACATCGCCTTCGACCGCATAGGCACGCTCGAACAAATTGGTCCACACGGTAAACAGCGTTTCGGGAATCGCGGCCGCCTCGATCATGCTCAGCGCTTCGGGCACGGGCAGGCATTGGCCAACGGGCGCGCAGCAAAATTCGGCATAGCCGCCGCCCGAAACAAGCGCGCAGACTTTTTGCCCCAGATGCACTGCATCGACGCCTGCGCCCAGCGCAACGATCTCGCCCGATACTTCTAGCCCCGGGATCGTTGGCGCACCCTTGGGCGGGGGATAAAGCCCTCGCCGCTGGAGGATATCGGGCCGGTTGACCCCCGCTGCTGCCACGGCGATCAGCACTTCGCCCGGCGCTGGCTGCGGCACCTGGCGCGTGACGGTTTGCAACACCTCAGGCCCGCCGGGCGCGGCAGGATCGATCGCTGTCATCGTCTCTGGAATATCCACTGCCACCCCCAAAGTTCGCAGACTGCGGCGTCTATCGGGGTCACTTGCACTAAAATCAACCTTGGCGGGTGTTCAAATCCGCTCCCACAACCAGAATAGCGCCGCCGCTGCTGACAGAAGCGCGCCTGACTGCCGGAAGCGATGATAAGCGGGCTTGGCGGCCAGCCACAGCAGCAGCGGCAGCGCCACCGTAACGACGATAAGTTGCACCGCCTCGATCCCGAGATTGAAACCGAGGATCGCCACCGCCTTGTCGAGCGGTTGCAGCGCAAAATTGCCGATGACGGTCGCAAAGGCGAGGCCGTGGATCAGCCCGAACCCGCCTGCCACCAGCGCCTCGCGTCCGGGGAACAACGGCCGTGCCGCATGGATCGCCGAAATCAGGATCGATAGCGCGATGCCGATCTCGACCGGCTGCGACGGCAATGTCCAGCCAAAGAACGCGCCACCGATCAGCGTGGCCGAATGGCCGATGGTGAATGCCGAGACGATCCAGACGAGATGTCGCACCGTCTGCGCCCGCCCCGATGCACCCTGCCAGCGCCCGCCTGCAGCGAGCAATGGTGCAGGCAGCAGCAACGTCAGGAGGAACAGCAGATGATCGAAGCCTTCGGCGATATGATGCATCCCCAACCCGAACGATGCCGCAAAACCAGCGA
>JANOQL010000084.1:0-3561 GCA_031414835.1 Sphingomonadales bacterium
TCATTTCTTCTGCGTTCGCCCAGATATTGCGCCGCCGCGCAACGGGGTGTTCAGCAGGGTCTGTGAAGGTCCATCCGCCGTCGGTGCCATAGGTTTCAGGGGCCATCATCACCGGATCGACGAGAATCAGTCGCTCGACAACGTCAGGGCGCAGCGCCGCCAGCCGCGCCGCGACATAAGCCCCCATGCTATGGCCGACGGCGATGATCGGCCCGGTGAGGCACGCGTCAGCCCACTCTACGATGTCCGCTGCGGTTTCGAGCCAGTCAGTCAGCGTTTCCGGACGGTAGCTCCGCCCATGTCCCCGCAGGTCTGGCGCGACGATGTGCCAGCCTTCCCCCAAGGCCGCGACTACGGGATCCCAAAGCCGGGCGTGAAAGCCAGTGGCATGAATGAGCAGCAGCGATGGCCGGTCGGATTGCGGAGCGCCCCATTCAAACCAGCAAATTCCGCCTGCCAAAGACTCGAAACGATGTTCGCGCGGTTCGGCGGACATTGTGGACTGGACAGAAATGTTTGACACCCTTCAGCGAATATCGGGAAAACAGCGAACGTCATACTGCCGGATCTGCTTGTCACCAGTGATCAGGACGGCATTTTCGGCAATCGCCTGCGCCATAATCAGGTGGTCGAACGGATCGTTGTGATCGGGCCTCTTTTCCAGCAATTCGAGCGCGCGAAGATGATGCGGCTGCACACCGAGGACTTCGATCCCTTCATCGATCACCTGATCGAACAGCGCCGAGCCTTCTTCATCGAACTTTCCATTTCGTCGCTTGATCGACAATTCCCAGAATGAGGCGACACTTACCATCAGTCGCGAGCGTGAATCGGCAATCGCCATCCGAGTATGCGAGCCTAATTTCGGATCGTCGCGAAGCCACCAGAGCATAACGTGCGTATCGAGCAGATACCTCACGCAAGTTGATCGAACGCGGTGTCGTCCCATGGCTTGTTCTGAAGATCATCGAAGAAAGCGAGCATGTCTTCGGGCCACTCCCCCCAATCTTCGGGAAGCGCCGGAAGATGCCGTAAAGCCCCCGGCTTGCGCGGTTTGCCATCCTTGGTGAACACCCATTTGCCGTTGACGAAATAGGGCGCGTTGTTTGGGTTAGGCACCGACGCGGCATGAAGCGACGCGGGCTGCGCTGTAAATGTCAGCGCCATGTCTCGCACTCCCGTTTCAACTTGAGGTTCACGAAGTGTTTGAAGATAATCTTTGACCAGCGCGGACAATGACGTTCCCATTTCCGCCGCCCGGATCCGAGCAGCGCGGTGCGTTTCATCGTCCAGAGTGATCGTGACGTTCTTCATGAATCCTGTTTTTCACAGTTTCACAGTATTGTCAAGTCTTTGCCTGGTCCACCAACCGGATATTCAGCTCGCGCAACTGCTTGGCATCGACCGGCCCCGGCGCGCCCATCATCAAATCTTCGGCCTTCTGGTTCATCGGAAACACGATGACTTCGCGGATATTGGGTTCGTCGGCGAGCAGCATGACGATCCGGTCGATCCCGGGAGCCGAGCCACCATGCGGCGGCGCGCCAAATTTGAACGCGTTGATCATGCCAGAGAAATTCTCATCGACATCGGCCTGGCTGTAGCCTGCGATCTCGAACGCCTTGTACATGATTTCGGGCCGGTGGTTCCGGATCGCGCCCGACGACAGTTCGACGCCGTTGCACACGATGTCATACTGGAACGCCAATATGTCGAGCGGGTCCATCGTTTCGAGCGCGTGCATCTCGCCTTGCGGCATCGAGAAGGGATTGTGGCTGAAATCGACCTTTTTGGCCTCTTCATCATATTCGAACATCGGGAAATCGACGATCCAGCAGAACTTGAACTCGCCTTCGGGAATCAACCCCAGCATGTCGCCAACGCGGTTGCGCGCGGCTCCCGCTAGCTTGGCGGCTGCTAATTCCTTGCCCGCTGCAAAAAACAGCCCATCATCGTCACCCAAACCCAGTTCGGCATAGATCGCCTTCATGCCCTCTTCGCCGTGGTTCTTGGCAATCGGCCCGCCGAACTCTCCGCCCTTGCGCGTCACATAGCCGAGGCCGGCATGGCCTTCGCCGCGTGCCCATTCGTTCATCTCATCGAAGAATTTGCGGCTCTTTTCGGCTGTATTCGGCGCCGCCACGACGCGAACGACGCCACCATCGCCTACGATGCGCTCGAACAACCCGAAGCCCGACTTTGCAAAGTGCGACGTCATATCGTGCACCAGCAGCGGGTTGCGCAGGTCAGGTTTGTCCGATCCGTATTTCAGCATCGACTCCCGATAGGGAATGCGCGGGAACGGTGCGGCGCTGACGGTGCGGCCATCGGCGAATTCCTCGAACACGCCGTGAAGCACCGGCTCAATCGCGTTGAACACATCGTCCTGCGTTACAAAACTCATCTCGAAATCGAGCTGATAAAATTCGCCCGGAGACCGGTCTGCACGCGCATCTTCATCGCGGAAACACGGCGCGATCTGGAAATAGCGATCAAAGCCTGCGACCATCAACAGCTGTTTGAACATTTGCGGTGCCTGCGGCAGCGCGTAAAATTTGCCCGGATGCACCCGGCTCGGCACCAGATAATCGCGCGCGCCTTCGGGGCTGGATGCGGTGAGGATCGGTGTCTGGAACTCGGTAAACCCCTGGTCGATCATCCTCCGCCGGATCGACGAGATCACGTTCGACCGCAGAATGATGTTCTTGTGGATGCGGTCGCGCCGCAGATCGAGAAAGCGGTATTTGAGGCGAGTATCTTCAGGGTAATCCTGATCGCCGAACACCGGCAGCGGCAATTCCTGCGCCGATGATTGCACGGTCACTGCGCGCGCCATCACCTCAACCTCGCCTGTTGCAAGGTTTGGATTCACCGTTTCAGGCGACCGCGCGACGACATTGCCCTCAACAGTGACCACCGATTCCGCACGACACCCATCAAGAACCGCAAACACATCAGATCCAGCAGGCGCAATAATCTGGGTCAGTCCGTAATGGTCGCGCAAATCGACAAACAGCACATTGGCATGTTCGCGCTTGCGATGGATCCAGCCCGAAAGGCGAATGGTCGAGCCGACGTCTGACGCGCGCAGAGCGACGCAGGTGTGTGTGCGATATGTGTGCATGACCGCGCGTCAAGACGGACGGGACGGTATTTGTCAAGGAAAAGGCCGCCCCAAACTCGCCACTGGCACTGTCAGACATTCGTGATAAGGCGTCGCTCTACATGTTGATCCACCCACTCATCGCTGACACCGAGTCTCTCACCGCATTGTGCGCAAGGTTCGCGACTTCGCCATTCGTGACAGTCGATACCGAGTTCATGCGCGAAAACAGCTTCTGGCCCGAGCTGTGCCTGATACAGATTGCTGATGGCAACGAAGCTGCGGCGATCGATCCGATGGCCGACGGGATCGATCTAAAACCATTGCTCGATCTGCTCGTCGAAAATGAGGATGTGCTCAAGGTCTTCCACGCTGGCAGCCAGGATGTGGAAATCGTCTATAATCTCACCGGCAAGACGCCGCACCCGATTTTCGACACCCAGATTGCGGCAATGGCG
>JANOQL010000085.1:0-4094 GCA_031414835.1 Sphingomonadales bacterium
AACTCGAACCCGTCGAGCCCCAGAGGATTATCGAACAGATCGGCCATCGCACGTCTCCAATGCAGCAATTGGTTTCATTTGATACTATATACCTTTGCGGGCAGAGCGTCAACGGCTAAGCCGCTACGATGACCGACCCCATTCTCCGCCTCGACGAATTTCTGCCTTACCGACTGTCATACACCTCGAACCTGGTCAGCGGAAAGATCGCGCAAGTGTATCAATCCTTGTTCGGGCTTTCGATCCCCGAATGGCGGCTGATCGCGGTGCTCGCCGAACAGCCGGGAACAACGCAGCAGGCGATCGGCAGCCTGACAGGGATGGACAAAGTCACGGTGAGCCGCGCCGCTGTGTCGCTTGTCGAGCGGGAACTGGTCGAAAAGACGCCGAATCCCGATGACAGACGGTCGCAATTCCTTTCGCTTACCCAAACCGGTCGACAGCTATATGCCGAGGTCGCGCCCAAGGCGAAGGAAATGGAGGCAGCGATCTTTTCCGCATTGTCGCCAGACGAACAATTCATGCTCCGCCATTTGCTCCTGCGGATCGACGCTGCGGCAAGCTGACCGATACTTGCGGGCAAACGATTGCAAAATGACTTGCAATCGTTTGCGGAAACTACCAGTCTAGAATCAACAAAGCCCTGATTCGTGAAAGGGCTGGTTTTCGGGAGGGGTTTATGAAGGGTTTTCGTTTCAAGGCATCTGTGTCGCTTGCAGCGGTCGTATCGGTTGCCTGCTGGTCGGTTGCGGCCAGTGCGCAAGAGGCTGACGATGCCGCCGCCGAAAGCGAAGAGATTATCGTGACTGCGGTTGCGAAGGGATCGAACCGGCTCGACACATCGGTTTCGGTCAGCACATTGTCCGAAGAATTGATCGCAGCATCGGCGCCGCGCTCAGCAGCCGAAATCCTGCGCAACATTCCCGGCATCCGTTCGGAAAGTTCGGGCGGCGAAGGCAATGCCAACATCGCGGTGCGCGGGCTTCCCGTCGCTTCGGGCGGTGCCAAATTCCTGCAACTCCAGGAAGATGGCCTTCCCATCCTCGAATATGGTGACATCACCTTTGGCAACGCAGATATTTTCCTGCGTGCCGATTTCAACGTCTCGCGCGTCGAATCGGTGCGCGGCGGCTCGGCATCGACCTTCGCGTCGAATTCGCCCGGCGGCGTCGTCAACTTCATCTCGAAAACAGGCGAACAGGCTGGCGGCGCGATCCAGCTTTCAACAGGCATTGATTATGAGGAATATCGCGTCGATGCCGATTATGGCGGCAGCCTTGGCAATGACACGTTCTTCCATGTCGGCGGCTTTTATCGTCAGGGCACTGGCCCGCGCGACGTGGGTTACAACGGGCTGAAGGGCGGCCAGATCAAGGCCAACATCACCAAGAAATTCGATCGCGGCTATATCCGGCTGTCGGGCAAATATCTCGATGACCGTGCGGTCGGCTATCTGCCCAACCCGGTGTTGGTGACTGGCACCAACAGCAATCCCAAATATTCGAACGTGCCAGG
The DNA here is from genome assembly GCA_031414835.1 of Sphingomonadales bacterium. Classification (GTDB taxonomy): domain Bacteria; phylum Pseudomonadota; class Alphaproteobacteria; order Sphingomonadales; family Sphingomonadaceae; genus Aquisediminimonas. The sequence continues at coordinate 1,516 of JANOQL010000085.1, forward strand.
CTTCGACATCAATGGAGACAGCCTGCATTCGCGTTTCTTCAAATCGGCAACGACATTGAACGCCAGCAACCAGCGGCAGAGCTTCGACATTACCGATGGGATGCGCCCGCTGGTCAAATCGGTCGGGTTCGAGGGCAGCTACGACGTCACCGACAGCGTGACGATCGTCAACCGCTTCCGCTTTTCGGATATTTCGGGCAGCTTCAATTCGCCCTTCCCCGGCTCTGTCGATACCGCCGCGAACGTGACTGCCAATGTGCTGGGCGACAATCCGGTATCGCTCGTCGCCACGCGGCTCGCCTATGCCAACGGCCCCGGCGCGGGAACGACCGTTCCAGGTTCGGCGCTTGTTGCGCGCGTCGTGCTGTTCAACACACGGCTCAAAAGCCTCGATAACATCACCAATGATTTCCGCGTGAATTACAGCGGCGAAATCGGCGGCGGCAACCTCGATCTGACCGGCGGGCTTTATGCCTCACGGCAGGACATCGAAACCGAATGGTTGTGGACAGGGCATTTGTTCGAAGTTGCAGGCGGCGGTAATGCGCGGCTGATCGATGCCTTCAACGGCGCCACTCCGCTCACCGACGGCGGCACTGTCGGTTATGGCGCAACCTTCTTCGGCAATTGCTGCCGCCGGGTTTATGATCTGCAATATAAAACCTACGCCCCGTTCGCCTCGGCGACGCTGACGTTCGACAATTTGACGCTCGATGCCAGCATCCGTTCGGATTTCCTGCGGGCACGCGGGCAAACCTTCGGGGCCGATAATGGCGGGGGCCGGATCGGTGTGATCCCGACCGACGTGAACGGCAATGGCAGCATCTCGAACGCCGAAACCCGCACCAGCGTTGTGCCGCTGACGCAGCCTTCGCCGGTTAATTATAACTTCGATTATCGTTCCTACTCGTTCGGCGCGAATTACAAGTTGCAGGACGATCTGGCGATCTTCGCGCGTTACAGCCGTGGCGGCCGCGCCAATGCGGATCGGATCGCATTCAACAATGACAATATCGATCGCGTGACAGGCGCATTGCAATCGCCTGCGGTTGCGGTCGATTTCGTCAAGCAGCTTGAAGGCGGCGTCAAATATTCGTCGCGCGGCGTCAGCGTATTTGCCACCGTGTTCCATGCCAAAACCGAGGAAGAGAATTTCGAAGCCACGACGCAGCGGACATTCAGCCGTTCGTACAAGGCGACGGGGATCGAACTCGAAGGCGCTTACCGGGTTGGCGGCTTTTCGCTGCGCGCAGGCGGCACCTATACCGATGCCGAAATCAGCCGCGACAACCGCAATGCAGGCGTGGTCGGCAATCGCCCGCGGCGTCAGGCGAAATTCGTCTATCAGGGGTCGGCAAGTTATGAGACCGACATGTTCACCGTCGGCGCCAGCGCGATCGGCACGACGGATAGCTTTGCCGGAGACAGCAATTTGCTGCGCCTGCCGAGCTTCACGCAGGTCAACGCGTTCTTAGCGGTGCGCCCGATCGACCGCGTCGAAGTGTCGCTCAACGCCAACAATCTGTTCAATGTCGAAGGCTATACCGAAGCCGAAGAAGACGCGATCCCCGGCAACGGCATCGTCCGCGCGCGGTCGATCAATGGCCGGACGATTGCAGCGGCCGTAAAGGTCAGCTTCTGACCTAAGGTTCAAATACCCTTTTCTCGAAAAGGGGGGACTGGGGGCGGCGGGGGAAACTCCGCCGCCTTTTTTCTGTTAGCGCACAATTACGCCGGAAGAGTTGACGGTTACCTGTTCCGCCGAAACGAAGAGCGCACGGATACATTTGGTTCACGCAAAGCCGCAAAGCCGCCAAGGCTGCGCGGCTGTCATCATCAGCGCCGCAGGCTTTCATGCATTTACACAATGAAGGGCGCTTCGCGCGGACGTCCAGCCCGACGTCAATGTCTTGGCGGCTTTGCGGCTTTGCGTGAACCAAACCCGTTGTCCGTTTCTCGAAAGCTGGTCGAATTGTCCTATACGAAAGGGCATATCCTATTGACAGGATGGCAGGTTTCTGCCTATTGCAGCGGCCATGTCGCGGGCGTTCAACTCCTGTGACAGGCCCGTTCTGGCGGGGCGCGCTGGTCCTCAACAGCACGTCCAAAGGTCGGCACACAGGGGTGATCAACCCTGTGGTCTTGCCTCTGCTCCGACAGAACCGGACCTTGGGTTCGGTCTTTTGACCGTCGCTTGCGTGGAATATCGAGGGTAACTGGCCCGCAACGACCCCAAGGCCCGTCAGACCGACAGCAAAAGCCCGTGGCGGTGAAGGAGATGGAACCGGCTCCGCCACCCGTTTGTGATCACACACAGACGGCAAGCCGAACCATCACGTGTGACGACCCTTCAAACAGAACGGGCCTGTTGCGAATGTGACCATAGGGGGCTTGCCCCCGCCCTGATCCCCTCAGGCGGCGTGTTTCTACACGGACGCCCTTCTGGCTTGGCTGGCATTTTGATTCACGCGGAGGCGCGGAGACGCGGAGAAGGATCGTTCGCGCAGAGGCGCAGAGTTCGCAGAGGGCGCAAAGATCATGGGGGGCCAGCCTCTGGCTGTCCCAAAGCCTTCTCCGCG
>JANOQL010000086.1:0-15168 GCA_031414835.1 Sphingomonadales bacterium
CACCCGCTTGAATTCCAGACGCTCCAGCATTGGGGCGCAGGCACGCAAGGCCTGTTGCCACTCGAAGCGACAATGATGGTCGCGATCCCCGAACTCGATGGCGCTTCGGTGCCGAGTGTGTTCGGCGGGCGTTCGGATGGCACCGATACACCATGCACCGGCTGTGATCGTGGCTGTGTGTTCGCGGCATCGAGCCTCAGCCGCGCGATGCAGCCGTGCAGCGAACGCGCCGAAGCACTCGCCGCCAAAACGCTCAAGCTGGTCGCATTGCGCCGTTCCGAACGCGCACAGCGCAAGATCGGCATGGTGCTGTTCAACTTCCCGCCCAATTCGGGATCGGCAGGCACGGCGGCGTTCCTCAGCGTCTTCGAATCGCTCCATGCGACGCTGCGCGCGATGGCGGCGGCCGGGTACACCGTCGATGTCCCTGCCGATGTCGAAGCACTCCGTGATGCCGTCCTCAAGGGCAATTCAGACCGTTTCGGCAGCGAAGCCAATGTCCATGCTCGCATCGCCACCGACGATCATGTGCGCGGCGAGCCGCATCTCGATGCGATCGAGGCACAATGGGGCCCCGCCCCCGGTCGCCAGCAGGCCGATAGCCATGGCATCCACATCTTGGGCGCACAGTTCGGCAATGTGTTCGTCGGCTTGCAACCCGGTTTCGGATATGAAGGCGATCCGATGCGGTTGCTGTTCGAAGGCCGCTTCACCCCCACGCATGCGTTCACTGCCTTCTACCGCTATCTGAAGGACGGTTTCGGCGCACATGCCGTCCTTCATTTCGGCACGCATGGCGCGCTCGAATTCATGCCCGGCAAACAGGCCGGCATGACGGGCGATTGCTGGCCCGAACGGCTGATCGGCGATCTGCCCAATTTCTATCTCTATGCCGGCAACAACCCTTCGGAAGCGATGATTGCCAAACGCCGTTCGGGCGCGACGCTCATCAGCTATCTGACGCCTGCGATCTCGAAGTCGGGGCTCTACAAGGGGCTGACCGACCTCAAGGCGAGCATCGACCGCTGGCGCTCAAGCCCGCCCGAAGCCGTTGCCGAACGAACAAGCCTTGTCGAATTGATGCGCGATCAGGCCGAAGCGATCGATCTTTCGGCACCGATTTGCGATGCCGATGTCCATGCGCTTGCGACCAAGCTCTATGAAATCGAAGAAGCGCTGATCCCCAATGGCTTGCACATCGTCGGCGACGGCGAAACCGCCGAAGCCCGGATCGATCTTCTCGAAGCCTCATGTGCAGCACGCGGGAATGCGCAGCCGTCGCGGCATTCGCTCGAATTGCTCGTCGCAGGCGATCCCCGCGCGGCAACAGTCAGCGGCCTCGAAGATAGCGCCGAAACCCGCGCACTATTTGCCGAACTCGCCAGAACCAACGCGCTGCTCGCGACCAACCCTGAACTCGATGCCATCGTGACGGCGCTCGATGGCCGCTATATCCGCCCGGTTGCCGGTGGCGATGTCATCCGCAATCCAGACATTCTCCCCACGGGTCGCAATATCCATGGGTTCGATCCCTTCCGCATTCCGTCGGCTTTCGCACTCAAGGATGGGGCGGAACAGGCGGAGAAGGTGCTCGCGCGGCATCGCGACGATACGGGTGCAATGCCTGAATCGGTCGCGATGGTGCTGTGGGGAACCGACAATCTGAAGAGTGAAGGCGCACAACTGGCGCAGGCAATGGCGCTGATCGGCGCGCGGCCTCGGTTCGACAGCTATGGTCGCCTCGCGGGGGCCGAATTGATCCCGCTCGCTGAACTTGGCCGCCCACGGATCGATGCCATCGTCACATTGTCAGGCATTTTCCGTGACCTGCTACCGATGCAGACGCGGATGCTCGCCGAGGCTGCGTTCCTCGCGTCCGAAGCCGATGAGCCGCTCGACCAGAATTTCGTCCGCAAGCACAGCCTTGCACACCAGACCGAACACAATTGCGATTTTGAAACCGCGTCGCTCCGCGTCTTTTCGAACAACGAAGGCGCTTACGGGGCCAACGTCAATCTGATGATCGATGCTTCGACCTGGACCGATGAGACCGAACTCGCTGATTCCTTCGAACGGCAAAAAGGCTTTGCCTACGGTCGCAATGGTCGCCCGCAAAAGCAGGCGGCGTTGCTCAAATCGGCACTCGCAGGCGTCGATTTCGCCTACCAGAATCTCGAATCGGTCGAACTCGGCGTCACGACGATCGACCATTATGTCGACGGGCTTGGCGGGATCAGCCGCTCGATTAAGCGCGCCAAGGGCGAAGCCGCACCGATTTACATCAGCGATCAGACGCAAGGGAGTGGCAAGGTCCGTACGCTGGGCGAACAGGTCGCGCTCGAAACGCGCAGCCGGACGCTCAACCCAACCTGGTTCGAAGGCATGCTCAAACATGGCGGCGAAGGTGTCCGCCAGATCGATGCGCAAGTCACCAACTGCATGGGCTGGTCTGCAACCACAGGGCAAGTCGATCCGTGGGTCTATCAGCGGATCAGCGAAACCTTCGTGCTCGATCCCGAAATGCGCAACCGGATGGCCGCACTCAACCCCAAATCGTCGATGCGCGTCGCCAATCGCCTGATTGAGGCGAGCGACCGCAACTACTGGTCACCCGACGCCGAAACACTCGCCGCACTCCATGCTGCAACCGATGCCATCGAGGATATCCTCGAGGGTGTGGCATGAGCTTCCACTCCCTTTCCCCCGCTCATGTCGAGCGCAGTCGAGACACGGGGAAGCGCACGACGTGTCTCGACTTCGCTCGACATGAGCGGTTTGATTGCAAGGAAATATATTGACCATGGCCCTACTCGATCCCCCCACCCGCGGCGCCGATGGCGAAGGTTCGGTGCAGGTTCGCCTCGATCCTGTCGACCGGATTGGCAATGCCAAAGTGTTCGCCGTTTATGGCAAAGGCGGCATCGGCAAATCGACGACATCGTCGAACCTGTCTGCCGCGATGTCGCTGATGGGCAAACGCGTGTTGCAGATCGGCTGCGATCCCAAGCATGACAGCACCTGCACGCTGACCAAAAAGCTGATGCCGACGGTGATCGACGTTCTCGAAACGGTCGAATTTCATTCCGAAGAGCTCCGCCCTGAAGATTATATGTTCGAAGGGTTCAACGGCGTGATGTGCGTCGAAGCGGGCGGGCCACCCGCGGGCACTGGCTGCGGCGGCTATGTCGTTGGGCAGACGGTCAAGCTGTTGAAGCAGCACCATCTGCTAGAAGATACCGACGTCGTGATCTTCGACGTTCTCGGCGATGTCGTCTGCGGCGGGTTTGCCGCACCACTCCAGCACGCCGAACGCGCGGTCGTCGTCTGCGCCAATGATTTTGACAGCATCTTCGCGATGAACCGCATCTGCGCGGCGATCAAAGCCAAATCGAAGAATTACGATGTGCGGATGGCAGGCGTGATTGCAAACCGTTCGGCCGCGACCGACGAGATTGACCGGTTCAACGAGGCGGTCGGCCTCAAGACGCTCGCGCACTTCCCCGATCTCGACGCGATCCGTCGCAGTCGCCTCAAGAAATGCACGGTGTTCGAAATGGATTCGACGCCTGAGCTTGAGGCAGTGAAGATGGAATATATGCGGCTTGCCGCAACGCTCTGGAAAGGCACCGACCCCTTGGACGCGATGCCGATGAAGGACCGCGACATTTTCGAATTCCTGGGCTTCGAATGAGCGACGCGCGCACCTTGCAACGCCCTGATGCGTGGAATCGCACCAAAGGTGCGCTCGAAGAATATTTCGATCGCACCGCGCTCGAGGCATGGACTGCGCTGACCAGCGACGCGCCGGTCAGCAAAATCCGCGCGACGGTGCGCGAGGGCCGCGACCGGATGCGCGATACGCTCCTGTCATGGCTGCCCGCCGATATGACCGGGCTCACCCTGCTCGATGCCGGATGCGGCACCGGCGCGCTCGCGGTCGAAGCGGCAAAACGCGGCGCCAAGGTGACCGCGGTCGATGTTTCGCCAAGCCTGATCTCGATTGCAATCTCACGCACGCCCGATGAATTGCGGTCGCAGATTACGTTCCTTTCGGGCGACATGCTCGAACCCGGCCTTGGCCGCTTCGATCACATTGTCGCGATGGACTCGCTGATCCATTATCCGGCCGAAACCATTGCCGAGGCCGCCAAGGCACTCGCCGCGCGTGCCGATGCCAGCCTGATTTTCACGGTCGCGCCCGCCACGCTGCCGCTCAAGATGATGCACTTTGCCGGCGGATTTTTCCCGCGCTCTGATCGTGCGCCAGCGATTGTGCCGGTTTCTCCCGAACAGGTGCGGAGCAGCATCGGTGGCAAAGGCCGCGATGCGCGCGTTGGCGGCGGGTTCTATATCAGCCACGCGATCGAGATCGTCACGCCGTGACCGCGCCTGCCGCCCCCTTCTGGAGCCGCGTCACGACGCAGTTCCTGCCGTTTGCCGATGCGGCGACAACCGAGCTGCCGCTGTCGCGGCTGTTGCGGCTGTCGCTGTTTCAGGTTTCGGTCGGGATGGCGGCGGTGTTGCTGACAGGAACGCTCAACCGCGTGATGATCGTCGAACTCGGCATTCAGGCGTGGCTCGTGGCGCTCGTTGTCGCGATCCCGCTGGTGTTTGCGCCGTTGCGCGCGCTGATCGGGTATAAATCCGATACGCACCGTTCGCACCTCGGGTGGAAGCGCGTGCCGTACATCTGGTTTGGCACGTTGTTGCAGTTTAGCGGCTTTGCTTTCCTGCCGTTCGCGCTGATCGTGATGTCGGGCGATACCCAAGGTCCGGTCTGGTATGGCGAAATTGCCGCCGCGCTCGCCTTTCTGCTCGTTGGCGCCGGAATGCACACGACGCAGACCGCAGGCCTTGCACTAGCGACCGATATTGCCAGCGCTGAAACCCGCCCGCGTGTCGTCGCGCTGCTTTATGTCATGTTGCTGCTCGGCATGATGGTCAGCGCACTGCTGATCGGCGCGGCGCTCAGCAATTTCAGCCAGATCCGGCTGATCCAGGTTATTCAGGGCGTCGCTGCACTGACGATGATCCTCAATATTACCGCGCTGTGGAAACAGGAAGCGCGTCAGCCAGGCGCAACCTCGGTCGATGCGGTCCACCGCCCCTTCGGTGACGTCTGGCGTGAATTCACCGCGTGCCGCCGGACAATCCGGCTGCTGATCGGCATCGGTCTCGGGGCCGCCGCATTCGCGATGCAGGACGTATTGCTCGAACCTTATGGCGGGCAAGTGCTCGGGATGAGCGTTGGGGCGACGACCTCGCTTACCGCGCTCTGGGCGTTGGGCGCGCTTGCAGGCTTTGGTTGGTCGGCTCACCGGCTTGGCCTCAGTGCCGAGCCGCACCGCCTGGCGGGTGCAGGCGCGACAGTCGGGATTGCCGGGTTTGCCGCGATCATCTTTGCAGCGCCGCTTGCGATGACACCGTTGCTGTTCGGCGGGATCGCACTTGTCGGCTTCGGAGGCGGGCTATTCTCGGTCGGCACACTCACAGCTGCGATGGCACTCGCCGAAAACGGGCAATCGGGCCTCGCGCTCGGGGCTTGGGGCGCTGTGCAAGCGACTTGCGCGGGCCTTGCGATTGCCGCCGGTGGCGCGATCCGCGATTATGTTGCCAGCCTGTCGGCCAGCGGCGCGCTTGGGGAAGCGCTGACCAGCCCGGCCACGTCCTACGGATTTGTCTATCACATCGAAATTGCGCTGCTGTTTGCAACGCTGATTGCCTTGGGCCCGCTTGTGCGGCGCGCGCCCGAGGATCGCCAGACGCCGCACAAATTCGGGCTGACCGAGTTTCCAACATGAGCGGCGCACGCACGGGAGGTGCATCATGAATGACCCAATTTTGTTCGCAGGATCGATCGATGTTGCAGAACTAAGCTTTTATCTTTTCGCCGGTTTTTTCCTTGTCCTCGTCATCTGGCTGAACCGTGAGAGCCGACGCGAGGGCTTTCCGCTCGAAGACGATGTGAGTGGAAAGTTGCTCCACAATGACAGCTTCATTCAGATGGCGCTGCCCAAGACATTCCATTTGCCGTTCGATCAGGGTGAAGTGACCTCTCCGCCTGCCGAGGATCGCGATCCGGTAGAGGTGCCCAATGCCCGGCGCACGTCACATTTCAGCGGCTCGGCAATCGAACCTGTCGGGGATCCGATGCTTTCAGCCATTGGCCCGGGTGCGCGAACGCCGCGCGCCAAATTCGCAGATGTGACGTCCGAAGGGCACCTCCGCATCGTCCCCATCGATCATGTTCCCGGCATGCACGTGAACGTGCGAGACGGAAGCCCTGTTGGCAAGACAGTTTACGGGGCCGATGATGAAGTGGCCGGCACCGTCAGCGATATCTGGGTCGACCGGTCCGAATTCCTGATCCGCTATCTCGAAGTCGATACCGGTGCCAGACGCGTGCTGATGCCGATGATGATGGCGATCGTGAAGAAAGACAAGGTGACGTGCAGCGCGATTACCGGGGCACAGTTTGCCGGAGCACCGGCAACGCCTGCTGGCACGATTACGCGTGACGAGGAAGAGCATGTCGTGTCATACTTTGGCGGCGGCTATCTCTATGCCACCCCAGAACGGCAGGAGCCGCTGATTTGACACCCGAACACGACCTTGAACCGATCCGCGGGCTTCCGGGCGATCTGCCAGATGGTGAACATATCGTCTGGCAGGGCGCCCCTAAGTGGAAGCGGCTCGGTCGCGATGCGTTCAAGACATATTGGATCGCAGGCTATTTCGCCGTGTTGCTGATCTGGGCCGCGCTCGACGGCGGCACCACCGGCATGGCGATGACGTTGCTGATGGCCGCGCTCGGCATCGGATTGCTTTACGGCCTTGCGTGGGGATCCGCGCGCTCGACTGTCTATACGATCACCAGCCGCCGCGTCGTGTTCCGTTACGGGATGGCGCTGCCCAAGTGCATCAACCTGCCGATCAGCGCGATTGCCAGTGCCGGGCTGCGCCGGAATGCCGATGGCACCGGCGATATTCCACTGGCGCTCTCTCAGGCGCACACGCTCGGCTATGCGGTGTTCTGGCCACATGTCCGCCCGTGGAAAATCCGCGATCCCGAACCGATGCTGCGTTCGATTGCCGATGTGGAATCGGTTGCGCGGCTGTTGACCGATGCGTTGATGGCAGCCTCGCCCGATGGACGTCGCGTGCCGATTACCGACACGACGTCCGAACCGTCGGGATCGTTGGCGGCGGCGTGAGCATGGCACATGACCATCACGATGCGCCATTTCCAAGAGGCGCTCTTATAGGGGCAGGCGCTGTCGTTGGCCTCACCTTGCTCATGACAGGCGCTGTATCGCTGGGCTGGGTTGCCAAGACGCCAAACGGCCAGCAAATCCGCGTGGCCGAAGGATTAAAACCCGTCACGATCCGCAAGTTCACCTTTGCCGATCAACCCGGCGGAGCATTGGTGATCGGCGATGCGGTGACGGGGCAGGTTGCGACCACCATCTTGCCCGGAGAAAACAGCGGCTTCATCCGTGGCGTGCTGCGCGGCATGATGCGCGAACGCAAGCTGAGCGGGATCGGGATCGAAGCACCGTTCACGCTGACGCTGTGGGAAGACCAGCGGCTGTCATTGGAGGATCCATCGACCAAGCGGACGATCGAACTCGGCAGCTTCGGGCCAGATAATCGCAAGGCGTTCATGAAGCTCATCACTGCAGGTGCGCCCGCAACATGATCTTCAGCCGCACCAGCTTTGATACGCCCTGCACGATTGAGGTCGAGCATACCGATGCGCATCTTCACGCGCATGTCGAACTTGACGGCGATGTGATCATGGCCCCCGGCGATAAGGTTCGCGTTCACGGAAAGCCGATCCGCGTGCTGTTCGGCGAAAAAATCGTCGAGCGCCGCACCGCCACCGTCTCACGCGCAACGCCGCTCGAACGCGCATGGATGCGGATCAAGGGCGATTTCGCGCTCACCCATATGTATGAAATAGCCTTTACCTCGGAGCCAAGACGATGAACGCGATGACGCACCAGTTCGAAGCTGACACGCAGGCGATGGCGCGCGAAGATACCGCACTGTCCCCGCGCTTTTACACCACCGATTTTGCCGCGATGGACAGGCTCGATGTGTCATCGGTGCGCGGCGAATGGGATGCGCTGATCGCCGAAATGGAAAGCGATCCCAATAAAACGCATTTCAAGCGCACGACAGAATTCGATGGCGTGATCGAAAATCTTGAGCCTGAATTGCGCGAAGAATTCATCGATTTTCTCGTTACCTCGCTGACGTCCGAATTTTCGGGCTGCATCCTTTATGCCGAGATCGCCAAGCGCACCAAGAACCCCGATACCAAGGCGCTGTTCAAACTGATGGCGCGCGATGAAAGCCGCCATGCAGGCTTCATCAATGACAGCCTCAAGGATGCCGGGATCGGGATCGATCTCGGCTTTTTGACGCGGACCAAGAAATACACATTCTTCCGCCCCAAATTCATTTTCTACGCGACCTATCTGTCCGAAAAGATCGGCTATGCGCGCTACATCACGATCTTCCGCCACTTCGCGTCGCACCCTGACAAGCGGTTCCACCCGATTTTCAACTGGTTCGAAGAATGGTGCAATGACGAGTTCCGCCATGGCGAGGCCTTCGCGCTGCTGATGCGCGCCGATCCGAAGCTCACCAGCGGAATCAACAAGCTGTGGATCCGCTTCTTCCTCGTTGCGGTCTACGCGACGATGTATGTGCGCGATCACAATCGCCCGATCCTTTACAAGGCGATCGGCATCGACCCGACCGATTACGGCTATCGCGTCTTCCGCATCTGCAACCAGATCACGCGGCAGGTGTTTCCGATCGTCCTTGATACCGATGGCGCGAAGTTCCGCGCGCTGATGGATACGATGCTCCACCATTCCGAAGCATTATCTGCCGCCAAGGCTAGCGGCGGGATTGGCGGAAAACTGGCGGCAATTGGCCATCAGGCCGGTGTCGCGCTCACTTTCGCGCGGTTGTTTTTCCATCGCGCCGAAGCCAATCCGATGCCCGCCACAGTGCGGCTGGCTCCAGCCTGGTAACCGCTGAGCTGCATGACGTTCGCCCTCGCCTTTTTCTTCGTGATCTGCCTCTGGTTTTTCAGCACCGGAGCGATTCTGTGGCTCAACCGGCTCGACACTTCGACGCATCCGGCCAGCCTTGTCTTGCTTTCTATCCTCTGCGGACCGGCGATGTGCGGGATCATCGTCAGCGCACCTGAGACTGGTGACGCGGCGGCGTATCTTGGCTTTGCTTCGGCGCTGCTGATCTGGGGCTGGCATGAAGCGAGCTTCCTGATGGGGTTCGTAACGGGCCCGCGCCGCCTGCCTGCAACGCCAGGAATCACCGGCTGGGCACGGTTCAGCGAAGCGACCTCGGCCGTCATCCATCACGAAGTGGCGCTCGCCGTCACGACTGTTGCACTCTATGCCATCGTCTGGAACCATCCAAACCAGATCGCGGCACACGCGTTTGCGCTGCTGTTCGTCATGCGGCTGGCATCCAAGTTCAACATTTTTCTGGGCGTGCCCAACATCGATGCCGATTTGATGCCGGGGCATCTCGATCATTTGAAAACCTATTTCCGCGATGCGCCGATGAACTGGCTGTTCCCGTTCAGCTTTGCGGCAACGGTGACTTTGGCGGCCTGGCTTTACGGCAATGCCCACCCTTTACTGTTCGTGCTGGCCGCAATTGGTGTGATCGAAAACACTTTGCTGATGTTGCCGCTGCGCGATTCGAAATTATGGGCAAAATTCACGCCAAAACGTCAGTTTTCGTTTGAAACCAGACCAAAAAAATAAGAAAGACGTAGGAGGAGGCACGAATGGATTATCAGGGGTTTTTCAAGGGCGAGCTTGATTCGCTGCGTGATGCGGGAAATTACCGCGTCTTCGCCGAACTTGAACGTCACAAGGGCAATTTCCCCCGTGCGACCCGCTATGTCGAAGGCGGCACTCAGGACGTGACTGTCTGGTGCTCGAACGATTATCTCGGCATGGGGCAGCATCCCAAAGTGATCGACGCGATGCACGCGACGATCGATCAGTGCGGTGCGGGCGCTGGCGGCACGCGCAACATTTCGGGCACCAATCACCACCATGTCCTGCTCGAAGCCGAACTCGCCGATCTGCATGGCAAGGAAGACGCGCTGATCTTCACCAGTGGTTACGTGTCGAACTGGGCGGCGCTCTCAACGCTTGCCTCACGGCTGCCCAATTGCGTCGTTTTGTCGGATGCGCTGAACCACGCGTCGATGATCGAAGGCATCCGCCACAGCCGCGCCGAATGCCTGCGCTGGCGGCACAACGATGTCGCGCACTTGGATGAGCTGCTGTCGGCCATCGAGCCCGGACGGCCAAAGCTGGTCGCGTTCGAAAGCGTGTATTCGATGGATGGCGATATCGCCCCCATCGCCGAAATCCTCGACGTGTGCGAAAAACATGGCGCCTTCACCTATATCGATGAAGTTCATGCAGTTGGCCTTTATGGCCCGCGCGGCGGCGGCGTTGCCGAACGCGAAGGGCTGATGGACCGGATCGATGTCATCGAAGGCACATTGGGCAAAGCATTCGGCGTGATGGGCGGTTATATCACCGGCACCAAGGAACTGTGCGATTTCGTCCGCAGCTTTGCCAGCGGGTTCATTTTCTCGACAGCGCTCCCACCTGCGATCGCAGCGGGTGCCACCGCGTCGATCAGGCACCTCAAGGAAAGCCAGATCGAGCGTGTGCGCCATCAGAACCGCGTATCGATCGTGCGCAGCCGTCTCGACGCGCTTGGCATTCCGCACCTCGATAATCCGAGCCATATCATTCCTGTCATGGTCGGCAACGCGCACCACGCCAAGCTGATCAGCGACTGGCTGATGGACAATCACGGCATCTATGTGCAGCCGATCAACTACCCGACTGTGCCCAAAGGCACCGAACGGTTGCGGATCACGCCATCGCCTGTCCACACCGATGGCGATATCGACAAACTGACCAAAGCGCTCAGCGATTGCTGGTCGATGTGCGAACTCGCGCGGGTTTCGCTGGCGGCATAATCGGGTCGATCGGGGCTGATACCGGCTGAACCGACTACCGACTCAACCGCAGCCAGGAACCGAGCGCAGTTTCACAGGTTTGTGAGGCAATTCAAAAGGATTGCCTTATGTCGACATATGAAATGCTCCCCGTGCTCGGGTTATTCACGCTCGTTGCCGCGCTGGCCTTTGCCATCTACGTGTTCGCACGGTTCATGCGGAAGCCTGGCAACAGGCATCCTATGGACACACCGCACGGACAGGCCGTTCAACAGATGCGCGATGAAGAAGTGGTCGAGGCCCGCAAGGAAGGCAGCCTACCGCCATCGGCTTAATCAGATCCGGCGATACCGAATGTGAAACAGGATGATCGCTGTTCCGATCAGGCTGGGGACTGACCAGATGATCGGATTGAAGACGTAAGCCGGAAACACTTGCAGCAGTCCGACAGACAGAAATGCTGTGTAGGCGGCGATGCCTGCGCCGGCCATCGCTTTCAGATGCTCTCCGATCGGCGCGCTCGTATCGGCCGATGGTCGGACAATGGCAATGATGAAGGTTATCGCTGTTCCAATCCCGAGCAACGCCAGCGCGATCATCAGCGGCTGACGCAGGATGATACCATCGATGGTACAAACAAGTGCCGCGGCCAGCACAGCCGCCTGGATCGACAGATGGCTTCGCCGTGGCATCGCGCCTGCCATCCGGCGCGCGCGCGCCTGCCCCGCACCATAAGTCGCAAGGCCGAGGGTCAGCACGCCAAGATAGAGCATCATCCAGCCAAACAAGCCTTGGAACAGCTCGCGGTCGGTCAGCGTCGGGTGGCGATTGTCAGCGAACGTCAGATTGAGCAGCGCCATCGCGATCGCGAGCCACCCGGCCACGCAGACGGCGTAGTAAAACACCCGCCCCCATTTCCGGTGCGCAGAACCACCTTTGCGGGCAACGATTGGCACCCAGAAACTGATGAGTGCAATCGTGCCCGCAATAACGTGTCCGGCAATCAGCCCTGTGAACAACCAACTGGACAGCGTCATACGCTGTTGCTGGCGATCACGCGCTGACAATCACTACCGAGAGGCAATGACTGCCGGTGCCGGTGCCGGCGTTGCGGCAGGTGCTGGCCACAGAGCAGGTGCCTGAGCTTTCATGCTCACCCCGCCCATCGGCTTGTTCACGCCCTGGTGGCACGTCTGGCAATTGACCTTGTAGACATCGCCCTTTGGCCCGAGCCGTGCAGAATCATGCGGCACGACCTTGCTGGCCGCCGGAAACACGCTTTGCAGCGGTGTCATATACTCATAATTGGTCGCCGCCGTCATCTTCAGGCCATACCAAGCCACCGCGCGCTGCGGTCGCGAATTGGTCCAAGACTGGAAGTTGTTGGCATTGTGGCAATAGGTGCAGTTGACGCCCAAGCCCTTCGACATGTGAATCATCAGCGCGTAGGTTTTTTCGGTCGATTGCGTCGAAACGCCCGCCTTGGGCGTATAAACGCCGCCCCCGACGCGGATGCCATCGGCCTTTGGACCGCTGATGTAACCTGAAAACGGATCGTAATTCATCGACGTAAAGCCGTTATTGGCAACGCCCGGCGTATTCTGTCCGCGCTTGTTGCCCATGATCGAGCGCGGATCGTCGCTCCCTTGAGACCAGCGGTTGACCGGCACGGCATTGCCGCGATGGCACGTCCAGCACGTCACCCCGGTTTGCTGGACGTGCGTGGTGTAGTTCGCGTTGATATTCTGCGTCATCTGGATCATCTTGCGCGCGACAATTTTGGTGTATTTTTCGTCGGACGCCATGTTTTCCGGGTTGTGGCAGTAATTGCAGCCCTGCTCGCTCGCAGGCAGTCCTTCAGCCGGAACAACCCAGTTGTTCATGTTCGCCATCATATGGTTGAACCGGTCGGCACTGATCCCGCCCAGAACAGGCACGTTCTGATACACTTCGCTTGCGCGCTGGCCGGTATCGGCCGGCGTATCATAGGCGTTGGCGGGGATAGGTTTGGCCTTCCCAACGCCATTTGCCAGCGTTTCAGGATCGACGACCTGCGCTGCGCCTGTGCCGCGATAGCCTGTCTGTTCGCCTTGCTTGGGGCCGAGCTCGCACCCGGCCAGCAGGAACGCCGCGCCAAGGCTTGCGATCGCCAGAGTTTTGTTCGTGAGATTGCCCATCACTGTGCTCCCCCTGCTGCTGGCAGCGTTGCCGGATCGACGACGCCTGTTGCCGGATATGACGGTGCAAAATGATGATCGACCGCCCACAGATACCAGTTATCGACCACCGTGCCGGTCAGCAAGATACCGATGCCGCCGGTCAGCGTCGTCAGCACCGCAAACCACCATGCCCAGCGGTGAACCGATTCCATCGTCGCGTTCCAGCCCATCGTCCAGCGCCAGAACAAAGCGGCGCGTTCGGATGCGGTTCCGCGATCGGTGATCTGTTCGATTTCCCGCTCACCGCCATAACGACCGACCGCAAGGATCGTTGCGCCGTGCATCGCGAACAGCAATGCCGAGCCGTAAAGGAAAACAATCGAAAGCGCGTGGAACGGATTGTAGAAGAGGTTGCCGTAACGGATCGAAAAGGCCGCGGTCCAATCGAGATGCGGGAAAATGCCGAACGGCACCGCCTCTGCCCAGCTGCCCATCATGACAGGACGGATAAAGCCGAGCACAAGGAACAACCAGATCGCGCTCGCAAATGCCCATGGCACATGCGTTCCCATGCCGAGCGCACGTGCCCGCCTGTAAAGCCGCACCCACCAGAGCAGGATCGATGTCGTCAGGAACGCGCCTGCAATGATCCACCAGCCGCCTTGCGCGAGCGGAGGGAGCACCTTGAGGCCGTATTGCGGCCCCGGAGGCTCAAGCGCGAGCCATGGCAGCTGGCGCAGGAACTGCACCGGATCCCAATTGACCGAAGCCCACATGTTGAGCCCGATGATTTCGAATGCAATCACAAAGCAGAAGATCGAAGCCGTGCCCAGCGTTCCCAGATAGATGGGGCCGATCTGCGCATTGCCGATCTTGCCCATCCAGTATGAAGCCGAAGCCTTGCCGACGCGCGCCTCATTGCCTGGCCCCAGCGGGACGCCGGTTTCGAGGTGGCCGCTAAGCTGAACCTGGGTGAAGATATTTTGGTAAGTAGCCATTGTTATGTCCTCCCCCTGTTTTCAGCGCCACACCGGCAGATCGAGCCACCAGTTCCACCATTCGGGCCAGCCGCGCGTCCAGAATGGGCCACTGATGATGATGCAGACCGCGCTCCAAAAGCCTGCCGACAAGGCGAGGAACAGACCCACGCGGTGAATGCCGAGCGTGCCGACTGAATAGCCGATGATGTCACGGAAAAACGTGTCTTCATGATCGGGCAGCTTGACCGTTTCGCCCTTGGCCGGGTTCACCGCCGAAAGGATCAGCGATCCGTGCAGCGCCAGCGCGAGCGCGTTGGTGAAGAAGAACGTCACCGCGATCATGTGCGCCGGGTTATAATGGAAATGCAGATACTGGTATCCGGTGTTCGACACCCAATCGAGATGGCTGAAAATGCCGTACGGGAAACCATATCCCCACGCACCCAGCAGGAACGGGCGGATCACCACGAGTGAGACATAAGCGAAAATCGCAACGCCGAACGCAAACGGCACATGATATCCCATGCCCAGTTTCCGGCAAATCTCGACTTCTCGTAGCGCCCAGCTGACGAAGGCGCCGATCGCGCAGATCGTAATGATCTGCCACAAACCGCCCTTCAACAGCGGAGCCAGCGCAAGGCCGTAACTCAAATCAGGCGGCGTAATGCTGATCAGCCACGGGTTCCATGTCGGCCCCATTGCTGCGCCATACAGGATCAATGCAGTTCCCAGCGACGCGAAAAACGCCGTAGTGACTCCGAAAAAGCCCACATAAAATGGACCGACCCAGAAATCGAACAGGTCGCCGCCGATCAGCGTGCCTCCCCGCACCCGGTATTTCCGCTCAAAGCTCAGCAGCGCCATCGCGACAGCCTCCCCGTGCGCAACTCAAATGTTGCCGCACGTCAATAGTTTCCCTGTTATCCCCCCGGGCGGATGGTGGACCGGCGAAGGTTTCGCCAGTCCGCCACCCTTTGCCTGGGTCACGTCACCGAAG
>JANOQL010000087.1:0-2303 GCA_031414835.1 Sphingomonadales bacterium
CTGTTCCAGCCCAATGAGCATTATCCGTCGCAAGATGCCTATCTCGAAGCGTTGGCAGAGGCGATGCGGCCCGAATATGAGGCGATTGTTGCGGCTGGATTATACCTCCAGCTTGACAGCCCGGACTTGGGGCTGGGGCGGCACATGATGTACAAAGACCGCAGCGATGACGAGTATCTGCTGCTGATCGGTGGCCATGTCGAGGCATTGAACCACGCGCTGCGCAATGTGCCTGCTACCCGAGTGCGGATGCACGTGTGCTGGGGCAATTATGAAGGGCCGCATTGCTGCGATGTCGAACTCGGCGTGATCCTGCCGACGCTGATGGTGGCCAAACCTGCCGCGCTGCTGTTCGAAACCTCGAACCCGCGTCACGCCGCCGACTGGAACTATTTCGTCGAAATGGCAGACATTATTCCCGACGACAAAATCCTGATCCCCGGGGTGATCGATTCAACCACAAACTTCATCGAACACCCGCGCGTGGTGGCAGAACGGATCGAACGATACGCCAACATCGTCGGGCGCGAGCGCGTGATCGCGGGCACCGATTGCGGGTTTTCGACCTTTGCCGGGTTTGGCGTGGTCGATCCTGATATTGTTTACGCAAAGCTGAAAACGCTGGCCGATGGAGCCGAGATTGCGAGTGGAAGATTGTGGAAGATGGCGGCGTGACCCTCAAATCCCGCCTCCACGCTCACGAGCTTCTCGCAGGGACTTGGGTGAAGACCCCGCACCCGCATATCGTCGAAGTGCTCAGCCTGTCACCGCTCGATCTGATCGTGCTCGATGCTGAACATGCGCCGTTCGGGCGCGAAAGCATCGACGCGTGCATCCTCGCGGGCAGGGTGAGCGGCAAACCGGTGCTCGTTCGCCCGGCCAGCGCTGCGCACGAAGCCATCCTTCAGGCACTCGACAGCGGGGCGGACGGGGTTATCGTTCCGCACATCCGCAGTGCCGACGAAGCCCGCGCACTGGTCCGTGCATGTCACTATGGCGCTGCGGGGGCCAATCAGGCCCGTGGCTTTGCAGGATCGACACGGGCCGCAGGCTATACGACACTTGGCATGGCCAGGCACCGCGATGCGGCAAAGGGCGTGATCGTCATCGCGCAAATCGAGGATGCCGAAGCGCTTGAGGAGATTGACGCCATCGCAGCAGTCGAAGGGATCGATGCGCTGTTCATCGGCCGTATCGACCTCACCATTTCACTCGGCGCAGACAGCCCCGATGATGCCATCGTCGTCGCAGCGGTAGACCGCATTTGCGCCGCCGGTCAGGCCGCAGGCCGCGCAGTGGGCATGTTCCTCGGCCGCATAAGCGATGTGTCGCAGTGGCGCGAAAAAGGTGCGAGCCTGTTCATCCTGCAATCGGATCAAGATTTCGTGTTGGCCGGAGCGCGCGCGCTGGCGGCAACGGTAAGGGCCTAACGCCACGCCGACATCGCGGCTGGGAACTGAAACAAAGCTGCTCTATCGGCGTTGTTTAAACACATCCCCCTTTCATGAGGTCGCAACCATGCCCCGTCTTAAAGCCGTCATTTTTGGCGCAATCGGCGTCATTGCCGAAACATCGGATTATCAGCGCAGGGCGTTCAACGCTGCGTTTGCTGAAGCTGGCCTTGGCTGGCAGTGGGATATGGCGACGTATCGCCGGTTGCTGGCCATCAATGGCGGGCAGGAACGGATCAGGGCCTATGGCGATGAACAGCCGCCGTTGCAGCCCGTAACCGATGATCTGGTGCGCGATCTGCACGCCCGCAAGACCGCAATTTATGCAGACATGCTCCAAGCTGGCGCGCTTGAGCCGCGGGCCGGGGTGGTGGCGCTGATCGACGCGTGCCGGGCCGCTGGCGTCGCTGTGGCGTTCTGCACCTCGACCTCGCGCGACAATGTCGATGCGATCCGCGATGCTTTGGGTTCGCAGCTCGATTTTGCGGTGTTCGATACGATTGTGACGATCGACAAGATTGAACACGTCAAACCCGCGCCCGATGCCTATCTCCATTGTCTGGCGGCGCTCGGTGTGCGTGCCGATGACGCGGTTGCGATCGAGGACACGCCCGTCAGCATGGCATCGGCGCTTGCAGCCGGGTTGGCAGTGATTGCAACGCCGGGCGCGATGACCGATGATCAGGACTTTGCAGGTGCGGCACTGGTTTTACCCGATCTGACCGGCGTGACGCTTGAGCAGATCGATGATCTGATGCTGGAACGCGCAGGCTAGGCTGTGTCGGGCACGCCATAATCGATGTGTTTGGCGGCGATTTGCGCGGCAAAAGCGTCCATGTCGATCAAGGTGTC
>JANOQL010000088.1:0-3672 GCA_031414835.1 Sphingomonadales bacterium
TGCGGCTCGCTTCATCGGCGGCAAAGCCCGACAATCGCGATTTGCCCGATCCGTTGGCACCTTCGAGGATCAAGCTGGTTTGCAAAGGCACGCTGTTCGATGCCAAAAAGGCGCTGATCGCCGCGCGCTCTGCATGGCGGCCAGCAAGCACACTGCCGTCGATGCCTGCGCCGACGCTGCGGTCTTTGTGGATACCGCTCACCACAAAGATCTGATGCCCTGCTTCGATCCCCTTGAGAACGCGCGGTCCGGCATCGACAAATGCAACATCGGCGAGCGTTTCGGCACGTGTCGCTGGATCGCACAAGATTTCATCACGACACGCCTGCATGTAGCGCGCGGCCAGGTTCATCGCGGCGCCATACATGGTATAACCACTGCCATTGGCGGTATCGCCAACGCCAACGCGCACTTTCCCGGTCGCAATCCCTATTGCAGAGGCACCGCCGAACCCGGCCAGTGCTTCGCGCATATCGATTGCCGCAAGTATGGCATGAAGCGACGAACCGCCCCCGAACACCTGATCGAGGCGGCTGCTGGGCAGCGACCCTCGCTGCATGCCGAACGCTGCGACCACCGAAATGCCTTTGTCATCGGCGTGGACTTTGTCGATCATCCCGCCGTGTTCTGCCACAATATCCTGCACCGCGAGCGTCAATCGGTGCACAATGGCGATTTCGGTTTTTGCCATGTCGGCCGCAGGAACGAGGCAGCAGAACATGACGGTGACAAGCCGGAGTTCGGCATCCCACGCCAGCGCCTCGACCGCTTCGCGCAGCGGCGGCCCGCTCCGTTCGCCTTCATGCTGGAGCACCCAGCCGCTTTTTATCTTCTCGACCCGGCCCGGCAAGTTGCCAATCGGAGTTTTGGTTACGATCAGGCAGCTTGACCGCGGGGCCTTTGCGCACGCTGCGGCTGCCGATAGTAGCGCCGGACCCAATGCCAGCAAATTCCAGCGATCGGCATGTCCGCCGACCATGGCGAGCCTGATCGCGCCTGACGCGATGCCGACCCGGATCGGCGTTTCATGCTCGCCGTCCCCGGCAGATGCGGCATGGGCCAGCATCGCCAATGCAGCATCTGCTGCCGGTCGCTCGGTATCGCCGCTCGCTTCGCCTTCGTCGGCAATCCACAGCACATGAATGGCATCGCCGATGACATCGACCACGCGGCCACCATGCGATTCGGCGATCTCGCCAAGCGCGCCAATCAGCTGGTCCATGATCACCGCCAACAGATCCGCACTGCGCGCGCCATGGCGGGCGGCAAGCGATGCCGTGAGAGCGGTAAATCCCGACACATCGGCCACGAGCACTGTGCCTTCGACGCGCGCATCGGCAGCTGCCCCACTGCGGCGCGCGGTTTCGGCAAGGTGCGCCACGGGATCGCGCGATGCAATGATCGGATGTGCCGTCATGGCCTGCTCAGTCGAATTCGCCGAGCACTGGCCCGCGTTTGCCGAGCATGGCATTGGCGCATTGCACGCCGCTCATGGCGGCGGCTTCGGCAGCGCCTGCGTTGAGGCCGTTGCGCGTCCAGTCCCCGCACAGGAACAAATTATCATAGCCCGATTCATCGGCGCGCAGCCGGGCTGCGGTGCTTCCGGGAACCGACATTACATAAAGTTCGGCGGGATCGATATTGGCGCGCCAATACTGCCCGCCGAAACGCGCCGGACCGATCCTGTTTTCAGGATCAAACAGCAAATCGGGATCGAGCCCGCGATCCGATCCGACAGGTGTCGCACGCGGCCAGAATGTGGCGCCATGCGCATTCAGATACGCATTCGCGGCCTTCCCCACTTCGGCGCGCGCCGTATCGTCTCGTGCGATTTCGGGCGGAATCTGTCCGCAGAAATAGGCCACCGACAAGGGTCGTTCCTGCCCGCGCCACTGTTCGCGCGAGATCACATGCGTCACATCGCACCACGTGCTGAACGGCTGCGGCATCGCGGTCATCGTCCGGCCGGCAACGGCGCCAAGATCGTCGGTCGATCGTCTGAACCAGAGCTGGAGCGCGAGCGTCGGGCAGGTCTCGATCTTCGCCAGCATCAGTTTCCAGCGGTCGCGCTGCTGGGCAAGATCGGCGCAAATCGTATGAAGCGCGCCGACCGGAATGCCGAGCACCACCTCATCGAAATCGACGCCGCGAACCAGCATGGTGTTGGGCGGCGGCGGCACCATTTCGCGCGCATGTTCGAAATCGATGCCACGGAGCGTATCGCCGTCAACCAGCTGTTCCCAGAGCGGTTCGGCGGGCCACGCCTCGATGCCATGATCCCAGCCTTCGACCGGCGCGTCGATCAGCGGTTGATATGCGCCTCCCTTCACCTTGGCTTGTTCGAGGATTTCGATCCGATCAATTGTTTTCCGATCGGCGCTCGGGCGCAGCGCTGTGACACGGTGGAAAAAGGCGAATTTTACCCCGCGCTGTTTGAGCACGAGATACAGCGGCGCGATCACCACATCGCCCATCCCGCCGCGCATCATGTAGAAAAAATGGCCGCGATAATTGAGCGCGAGCTTTAACAGTCCGCGCATCCCCGTGCCAGCCGCCAGCGCACGCTGGTTGGGATCGCCGTGCCGGTATCCGAACACATAATCGTAGATTGCACGGACCGGGGACCAGTCGATCAACGCCTGCGCACGCACATAGGGATCGTCGTCATGCTTGAAATCGCGCGAAACGGTCACTGCGTGCTTGAATAGCCACGCGCTCAGCTCCTCATCGTCGATCTTGTCCCAGCCTTCGCGCAACACATCATCGGCGAGCACACCCTGCACGATCGTCTGGACCAGAAACGCGATGTTGAGGAAATTGAACACCATCTGCGATCCGCCGGGCGTGGGATCGCTTGCGCCGACTGCGCGGAGATGATCCTCGATCCGCTTGACGACGGTGCGCATCAGGATTTCGGCCCCGATCTCGGCAACGCCTTCGACAAACTTGGTTTCGATGTGATCGATGAACTTCTTGACCAGATCGAACGCCTCTTCGAGCGGTGACTGGTCTTCACGATCTGGAGGCAGCACTTCGTGATCGTCGTCGTGCCGGACGAACGGTTGCTTCGGCCCCGAAAACAACCCGTTTGGCGGCTGATACTTGATCAACTGCCCAACCATTTCGAGCAGCAGTTGCGCAATCGTGGGGGATGATGTCGCTTCGCCGGGTTTCAGGTCGTTGGGCTCGAGATTGATATACCAGGGTTCATACGCCACGCTGCCATCGGGCGATTTGTGCGCTTCGAGCAACGTCACTTCATCGAGCCCGGTAAACGCGTCCCACACGGTGCGATTGGGGTGGCCCTGCGGCCTGTCGAGTGCGGCATAGGCGCGCGTCATCAGATCGAACGCGTGGTGATAAAATCCGGCAAACAGATGCAGCCCGTGTTCGTAGATGCGGTTGCCATAACCGGGCCGCATGTCGCGCCCGCTCGCGCATTTGCCGCCGAGCCGCCAGCCGGATTGGTAGACGGTGATCTCGTAACGATCTGCCCAACCCGGTTCTTCGGTCAGGTGAAATACGGTTGACAGCGCGCCGATCCCGCCGCCCAGCACCGCGATCTTCTGTTTTCCATCCCCTGGCATTTGAGTATCATGCACGAAGTGCCCGCAATCGCAATCGCCGCGATCACAGCTGCGGCAGAAAACCGCTGATTACCGGAGGGTTAGC
>JANOQL010000089.1:0-6027 GCA_031414835.1 Sphingomonadales bacterium
CAGCGGGATCAGCCCGAACAGCACCAGACTATAGGTGATTTTCTGCAACGGGTTGTATCGCGTGTTATCCGAATGGAAATCGAGCCGGGCATGCTTCTTGATGTCGTGCCACAGATTCGACGGGGCGACCTCGGGGCGGCTAAGCGCCACATCTTTGCGCCAATGCCCGTTAAACAGCGACCACATCAGATAGGCGAGGAACCCGAACGCAAAGATCCACGCAAAGCCGAAATGCCAGAGCCGCCCGAGCGCCAGGCTGTAATCTGTAGGGATCGTTGCCCAGCCGGGAAAGCGCGGCAGTTCGAGCCATGCCGGATCGTGGCTTGACCCGAAATGGCCCCAGTACAGCCGGGGATGCGCGTTGAAGACCATCAGGCCAGACATGAACATGACGACCATCACGGTGGCGTTGATCCAGTGCCAGACCCGCGTCGATAGCCGGTGCCGGAAAATCATCTGTTCTGCCATCGTGCGTCCTTCTGATTTGCGAGCGGTTCGGCGAAGCCGGGAAAAAGGTTACAGCGTTGGCAAATCAAAGTCGCGCGCCTAATCGTGCCGCGCATGAAACCTGTGATCTTCGGCCTGTCAGGCCTGACGCTGACCGATGACGAACGCGCGCTGTTCCGCGACGTGCAACCTGCGGGATATATCGTCTTCAAACGCAACATCCTCGACCGCGATCAGCTTCGCGCGCTGACCGACCAATTGCGCGATCTCCATGGCCGCGATGATCTGGCGATCCTGATCGATCAGGAGGGCGGACGTGTCGCGCGGATGGGGCCGCCCGAATGGCCGACTTTCCCAGCAGGTGCTGCGTTCGATGCGCTCTACCAGACCGCGCCTATGACCGCGATTCAAGCGGCCCGGTTGAATGGCGAGGCGCTCGGGCTGATGCTGTCCGAAGTCGGAATCACTGTCGATTGCCTGCCTTTGCTCGATGTCCGTGTGCCCGAAACGCATGCGGCGATCGGTGATCGTGCGCTGGGATCCGATCCGATGCAGGTCGCCGCCCTTGGCCGCGCGACGATCGACGGGTTGCGCGCAGGCGGTGTCGTTGGCGTGGTCAAGCACATGCCGGGGCAAGGCCGCGCGACAGTCGACAGCCATTACGATCTGCCGCGTGTGACTTCGAATGCAAACGAGCTTGAGGCCGATTTCAGCGCATTCGCCCGGCTCGCCGATGCCCCGATGGGGATGACGGGACATATCGTGTTTGAGGCTTTCGATGCCGACCGCCCGGCCACATTGTCTCCAATCGTCATCGAGCAGGTGATCCGGGGCAAGATCGGCTTTACTGGCCTCTTGATGAGCGACGATCTCGATATGAAAGCCTTGTCGGGCAGCGTCGCCGAACGTGCGCGCGACTGCGTGGCGGCGGGATGCGATATTGCGCTCAACTGCTGGGGCCGGTTCGATGAAATGGTCGCGATTGCCGGCCTGCTGCCCGACATCAGCGTGGCTGCACGAACGCGGCTCGACGCGGCAATGGCGACGATTGCGCTGCCCGAAACTGTGGAGAAATTTGCCGAGTGCATTGCGAAGCGCGACGCGCTGCTGGCATATACCGCCTGAATGATTGAAACTGCCCCCTTTGCCCTGTTCGAAGATGGGCCCCCGGTCCGCAACGATGCGGCTGACACGCTCACGCTCGAACTAGGCAGCTGGGAAGGCCCGCTCGATCTGTTGCTGGCACTGGCGCGCACCCAGAAAGTCGATCTGCGGCAAATTTCCATTCTCGATCTGGTCGATCAATATCTCGCCTTCATCGCCGATGCGCGAAGTCTGAAACTCGAAATCGCCGCCGATTATCTGGTGATGGCGGCGTGGCTGGCTTACCTCAAATCATGCCTGATGTTGCCGCGCGAACCGCATGTCGAACCCAGCCCCGAAGAACTGGCGATGCGGCTTCAGCTACGGCTCGAGCGATTGAACGCGATGCGTGAAGCGGGCGCGCGGCTGATGGCGCGCGACAGGCTTGGGCGCGATCTGTTCGTCCGCGGCGCTCCGGAGGGTCTGCGGAGCGTGCGCAAGGCCCGTTGGGATGCGACGATTTTCGAGCTGATGCAGGCCTATGGCCAAGTGCAGGCGCGCACTGCCCCTGTCATGCACGTCGTCCACAAACGCCATGTCATGACATTGGACGAAGCGATCACCCGCGTTTCGGCGCTGGTGGGTCAGTGCCTCGACTGGACGGCGCTTGAAGCCTTCCTGCCAGCCACCCCCGATGCCGCCTTCCGGAAATCATCGCTGGCATCGAGTTTTGTGGCCATGCTCGAACTCGCGCGGATGGGTCGGCTTCAATTGCATCAGGACGGGGCGTTCGCACCACTGATGGTGCGCGCGGCCGCCTGAGGCTATCGGCGCAAAAAGTCGATCAGATCCGAATTGAGCCGCGTCGGCGAAGTGGCGAACAAACCATGTGGCTCGCCATCATATTCGATCAGCGTCGCGTGCGGGATCGCCGCAGCAGCAGCACGCGCGGTAGGATCGATCGGCACCGTGACATCGCTCGTCCCATGGATGATCAGCGTGCGAACGCCCGCAAATGCAGGCAGATCGGGCCGGAAATCGGTGCGGCCAAACGCATCGACACACGCCACGGTGGCAATCGGGCTGGCCATGATCGCGAGCGTGAATGTCCAGTCGAGCAACGCGCCGCTCACCGGGCGCGAAATCATCCCGACTCCGTAAAAATCCTTCGCGAAATCCTGAAGGAAGGCGAACCGGTCTTCGCGGATTTTGGCCTTCATCCCATCGAACGTCGCGGCATCGACGCCATCGGGATTGTCATCCGTCAGCAGCAGATACGGCACCACCGCACTGACCAGCGCCGCACTTTTGACTTTTGCGGCTCCGTGACGTGAGAGATAGCGCGCAATCTCCCCGCCGCCCATCGAGAAGCCGACCAGCGAAACTGTGTCGACGTCGCAGTGATCGATCACTGCGGCCAGATCGTCGGCAAACCGGTCATAGTCATAAGGTCCGGCAGGATGCCCTGATTGACCGAAACCACGCCTGTCATATGTCACCACCCGGAACCCCGCCTCGACCAGCGCGACAGTCTGGTACTCCCACATATCGCCTGTCAGAGGCCAGCCGTGGATCAGGATGACGGTCGGGCCGTTGCCCATCGATTTGAAGTGGAGGCTCAATCCGTCGGACGCTTTGATGGCTGGCATGGGCTGGGGCTTTCGTGGTTGGAGTCTGCGTGAATGCAACACAAACCACGACCCGGCTTTGAGGTTCCCGCGCGTTCGGCCCGACTGCTGGAATCTGACGCGGAGTTCGGGCAGAACGCAGCGATGGAGCCGAATCACGACAATCCGGTGCGCGCGGTCGAAGCAGTGCTGTTCGCTGCACCCTCTCCGATGAGCGTTGCCGAAATTGTCGCGCATGTCGGCGATGTGGATGTGCGTGGTGCGCTGGGCGATCTGGCCGATCATTATGCGGGGCGCGGCATTACTCTGGTCGAACGGGCAGGGCATTGGCATTTTCAGACTGCGCCCGACCTTGCGCCCCTGCTCCGCCGCGAACGCGAAGAGACCCGCAAACTGAGCCGTGCTGCGGTCGAAACGCTCGCGATCATTGCCTATCACGAACCCGTCAGTCGCGCCGAAATCGAGGCAATCCGCGGCGTGCAGATTTCCAAAGGCACGTTGGACGTGCTGATGGCGGCAGACTGGGTGCGGCCCGCCGGTCGCCGCGAAGGCCCGGGGCGTCCGCTGACCTATGCCACGACGCAAGGCTTCCTCGCGCATTTCGGCCTCGCCACGCGCCGCGATTTGCCGGGCATCGACGATCTGAAGGCCGCAGGACTGCTCGATCCGGTCGATCTGGCGTTTGAATCGCTCGATTTCGATGGTCTGAGCGAGGAGAGCCTAGAAACTGCCGGCGAACACGACTAGATAGGGCTTACGTCTCGAGGAGAATCGTCGTGGGTGGTTTCAGTATCTGGCATTGGCTGATCGTTGGCATCCTCGTCCTGTTGCTGTTCGGCAAAGGTCGGTTTTCGGGGATGATGGGTGACGTTGCGCAAGGCATCAAGAGCTTCAAAAAGGGCATGGCCGAAGAAGAGGCCACGCCTCCGGTAGCGCCCAAGATCGAGGCGCAGCCAGTGGTTGTGGTCGAGGCCGAAAAACAGGCCGATAAAGCCGCCTGATCGCTTAAGGGCGCTGATTCATGTTTGACGTTGCGCCGACCGAATTTCTGCTGGTCGCGGTCATCGCGTTGCTGGTGATCGGGCCCAAGGACTTGCCACGCGTGATGCGCAGCGTCGGGCAGTGGGTGGCCAAAGCGCGCGGTGTCGCGCGGCAATTTCGATCAGGCTTTGATGAGATGATCCGCGAATCCGAACTCGCCGAAATGGAAAAGAAATGGCGCGAGGAAAACGACCGCATCATGAGCGAATTCCCGGCAGACGCGCCACCCGCGCCACTGGCTGTTGATTCCCCCGCCACCGATTCACCTGCCCCAAAGACTTAGCGCATGAACGACCTCGACCAATCCAAAATGCCCTTGCTCGACCATCTGATCGAGCTGCGCACACGGCTGCTTTGGTGCGTCGCGGTTTTTGCCATTGCGTTCGGTGTGTGTTTCTATTTTGCCAAGCCGATTTTCGCATTTCTCGTCCAGCCATTGCTGGCTGCGGGTCAGGGCAAAATTATCTTCACTGACATTTTCGAAGCGTTTTTCGTCGAGGTGAAAGTAGCATTCTTCGCGGCGATCATGGTCGGATTTCCGGTGTTTGCGACACAGATGTACAAGTTCGTAGCGCCAGGACTCTACAAGCATGAAAAACGGGCATTCCTGCCGTTCATCCTGATGAGTTTCCCGCTGTTTGCGGGCGGAGCGGCACTCGCTTATTATTTCGCGATGCCGGTCGCGCTCAAGTTCCTGCTGGGGTTTGCGGGCGATGTCGGCGGAGTGCAGCAGGAGGCGCTGCCAGGCGTTGGCAATTACCTCAATTTCGTCACCAAATTCCTGTTCGGATTTGGTGTGTCGTTCCTGTTGCCAGTGGTGCTGATGCTGCTCGAACGCGCCGGGATCGTGACGCGCAAACAACTCCAGAGTGGACGGCGTTACGCGATCGTAGGCGCGTTCGCGATCGCCGCGGTCCTCACTCCGCCTGACATCATCAGCCAAGTGATGCTCGCAGTGCCGCTCTGCTTGCTTTACGAATTCGCGATCCTTGCGATCTGGTTCACTGAAAAACGGCGGGCGAAAACCATAGCCACGATAGAGGCTAGCGAGACGCCCGCCGAATAGCGATTAGTCCGCCGCGTCTTCGATCGCATCGCCGGCCGACTTCACGTCTTTCCCCGCACCTTCCATGGTATTGCAGGCTGCAAGTGCGAGAGTGGCAATGGTCATTGCAAACAGCGTTTTGAATGTGCGCATCGTGTAAATCCTTCATTTCGATCCGGCGTCATGTAAAGGCTTTGCGATGCCCCAGCGTGAGACCATTGCTGATGCTGTGACCCGTGCCGAAACCTGGTCACCTCACCTGCGCGGCCTTATTCGCCGGTTTCCTGACATCGCAGATGAAAAACACTGGCGCGCCGCTCTGGTTCCATCAATCGATCCCGACAAGCCTGTCCCTGAGGCGCTTCGGCTCGCCAAGGCGCAACTGTCACTCGCTGCGGCATTGGGGGATCTGGCAGGCCTATTGTCGCTCGAACAGGTTATCGAAGCCCTGAGCGACTTTGCCGATCGCGCAATCGATGCAGCGATTGCCGATGCCATAAAGTCTCACGTGCCCGGAGCCGATCCGCGAGGTCTTGCTGCGATTGCGCTTGGCAAACATGGCAGCCGCGAGCTCAACTATTCGTCCGATATCGATCCGATCCTGATTTTCAATCCCGAAACACTTCCCACCCGCCCGCGCGAAGAACCCGAAGAGGCCGCCGTCAGGATCGGGCGGCGGGTCGTCGAAACGATGCAGGCGCGGACCGAACATGGCTATGTCTTCCGGATTGACCTCCGCCTGCGGCCGTCGCCTGAAATCACCCCGATCGTGCTACCGGTCGA